>NZ_CP151800.1:4500000-4786838 GCF_038449125.1 Kosakonia sp. BYX6
ACTCATCTCGGGGCAAGTTTCGTGCTTAGATGCTTTCAGCACTTATCTCTTCCGCATTTAGCTACCGGGCAGTGCCATTGGCATGACAACCCGAACACCAGTGATGCGTCCACTCCGGTCCTCTCGTACTAGGAGCAGCCCCCCTCAGTTCTCCAGCGCCCACGGCAGATAGGGACCGAACTGTCTCACGACGTTCTAAACCCAGCTCGCGTACCACTTTAAATGGCGAACAGCCATACCCTTGGGACCTACTTCAGCCCCAGGATGTGATGAGCCGACATCGAGGTGCCAAACACCGCCGTCGATATGAACTCTTGGGCGGTATCAGCCTGTTATCCCCGGAGTACCTTTTATCCGTTGAGCGATGGCCCTTCCATTCAGAACCACCGGATCACTATGACCTGCTTTCGCACCTGCTCGCGCCGTCACGCTCGCAGTCAAGCCAGCTTATGCCATTGCACTAACCTCCTGATGTCCGACCAGGATTAGCTGACCTTCGTGCTCCTCCGTTACGCTTTAGGAGGAGACCGCCCCAGTCAAACTACCCACCAGACACTGTCCGCAACCCGGTTCACGGGTCCACGTTAGAACATCAAACATTAAAGGGTGGTATTTCAAGGTCGGCTCCACGCAGACTGGCGTCCACGCTTCAAAGCCTCCCACCTATCCTACACATCAAGGCTCAGTGTTCAGTGTCAAGCTATAGTAAAGGTTCACGGGGTCTTTCCGTCTTGCCGCGGGTACACTGCATCTTCACAGCGAGTTCAATTTCACTGAGTCTCGGGTGGAGACAGCCTGGCCATCATTACGCCATTCGTGCAGGTCGGAACTTACCCGACAAGGAATTTCGCTACCTTAGGACCGTTATAGTTACGGCCGCCGTTTACCGGGGCTTCGATCAGGAGCTTCGCTTGCGCTGACCCCATCAATTAACCTTCCGGCACCGGGCAGGCGTCACACCGTATACGTCCACTTTCGTGTTTGCACAGTGCTGTGTTTTTAATAAACAGTTGCAGCCAGCTGGTATCTTCGACTGGTTTCAGCTCCGTGAGCAAGTCACTTCACCTACGCACCAGCGTGCCTTCTCCCGAAGTTACGGCACCATTTTGCCTAGTTCCTTCACCCGAGTTCTCTCAAGCGCCTTGGTATTCTCTACCTGACCACCTGTGTCGGTTTGGGGTACGATTTCGTGTTACCTGATGCTTAGAGGCTTTTCCTGGAAGCAGGGCATTTGTCACTTCAGCACCGTGGTGCCTCGTCATCACGCCTCAGTGTTAAAAACAACCGGATTTACCTGGTCGTTCCACCTGCACGCTTAAACCGGGACAACCGTCGCCCGGCCGACATAGCCTTCTCCGTCCCCCCTTCGCAGTAACACCAAGTACAGGAATATTAACCTGTTTCCCATCGACTACGCCTTTCGGCCTCGCCTTAGGGGTCGACTCACCCTGCCCCGATTAACGTTGGACAGGAACCCTTGGTCTTCCGGCGAGCGGGCTTTTCACCCGCTTTATCGTTACTTATGTCAGCATTCGCACTTCTGATACCTCCAGCATGCCTCACGACACACCTTCAACGGCTTACAGAACGCTCCCCTACCCAACAACGCATAAGCGTCGCTGCCGCAGCTTCGGTGCATGGTTTAGCCCCGTTACATCTTCCGCGCAGGCCGACTCGACCAGTGAGCTATTACGCTTTCTTTAAATGATGGCTGCTTCTAAGCCAACATCCTGGCTGTCTGGGCCTTCCCACATCGTTTCCCACTTAACCATGACTTTGGGACCTTAGCTGGCGGTCTGGGTTGTTTCCCTCTTCACGACGGACGTTAGCACCCGCCGTGTGTCTCCCGTGATAACATTCTCCGGTATTCGTAGTTTGCATCGGGTTGGTAAGCCGGGATGGCCCCCTAGCCGAAACAGTGCTCTACCCCCGGAGATGAATTCACGAGGCGCTACCTAAATAGCTTTCGGGGAGAACCAGCTATCTCCCGGTTTGATTGGCCTTTCACCCCCAGCCACAGGTCATCCGCTAATTTTTCAACATTAGTCGGTTCGGTCCTCCAGTTAGTGTTACCCAACCTTCAACCTGCCCATGGCTAGATCACCGGGTTTCGGGTCTATACCCTGCAACTTAACGCCCAGTTAAGACTCGGTTTCCCTTCGGCTCCCCTATACGGTTAACCTTGCTACAGAATATAAGTCGCTGACCCATTATACAAAAGGTACGCAGTCACCCCATTAATGAGGCTCCCACTGCTTGTACGTACACGGTTTCAGGTTCTCTTTCACTCCCCTCGCCGGGGTTCTTTTCGCCTTTCCCTCACGGTACTGGTTCACTATCGGTCAGTCAGGAGTATTTAGCCTTGGAGGATGGTCCCCCCATATTCAGACAGGATACCACGTGTCCCGCCCTACTCTTCGAGCTCACAGCATGTGCATCTTCGTGTACGGGGCTTTCACCCTGTATCGCGCGACTTTCCAGACGCTTCCACTGACACACAAACTGATTCAGGCTCTGGGCTGTTCCCCGTTCGCTCGCCGCTACTGGGGGAATCTCGGTTGATTTCTTTTCCTCGGGGTACTTAGATGTTTCAGTTCCCCCGGTTCGCTTCACAGCACTATGGATTCATGCTGTGATGATGCACCTGAGTGCACCGGGTTTCCCCATTCGGACATCGCCGGCTATAACGGTTCATATCACCTTACCGGCGCTTTTCGCAGATTAGCACGTCCTTCATCGCCTCTGACTGCCAGGGCATCCACCGTGTACGCTTAGTCGCTTAACCTCACAACCCGAAGATGTTTCTTACGCATCATCACGTTGCGAAAATTTGAGAGACTCACGGAACAGTTCGCACTGCTCCGCGTTTCAATTTTCAGCTTGATCCAGATTTTTAAAGAGCAAAACTTCGCAGCACACACAGAATGTGTACTCTGAAGTTTTCTTGTACCGAACAGTAAAGGATGGTGGAGCTATGCGGGATCGAACCGCAGACCTCCTGCGTGCAAAGCAGGCGCTCTCCCAGCTGAGCTATAGCCCCATCGTAGTCAAACCTCATGAACCGGAATTTCTGGTGAGGCAGGGCGAGGTGGCACGAAGCATACTGAAGTATGCGAGTGTCGCCGCAACGCAGCATCAGCAGAAATTTGGTAGGCCTGAGTGGACTTGAACCACCGACCTCACCCTTATCAGGGGTGCGCTCTAACCACCTGAGCTACAAGCCTGCAGAGATTTTTTACTGCTCGTTTTTCATCAGACAATCTGTGTGGGCACTGCAGGGGCAGGTTCTTTCAGGTAAGGAGGTGATCCAACCGCAGGTTCCCCTACGGTTACCTTGTTACGACTTCACCCCAGTCATGAATCACAAAGTGGTAAGCGCCCTCCCGGAGGTTAAGCTACCTACTTCTTTTGCAACCCACTCCCATGGTGTGACGGGCGGTGTGTACAAGGCCCGGGAACGTATTCACCGTGACATTCTGATTCACGATTACTAGCGATTCCGACTTCATGGAGTCGAGTTGCAGACTCCAATCCGGACTACGACGCACTTTATGAGGTCCGCTTGCTCTCGCGAGGTCGCTTCTCTTTGTATGCGCCATTGTAGCACGTGTGTAGCCCTGGTCGTAAGGGCCATGATGACTTGACGTCATCCCCACCTTCCTCCAGTTTATCACTGGCAGTCTCCTTTGAGTTCCCGGCCGGACCGCTGGCAACAAAGGATAAGGGTTGCGCTCGTTGCGGGACTTAACCCAACATTTCACAACACGAGCTGACGACAGCCATGCAGCACCTGTCTCACAGTTCCCGAAGGCACCCCGGCATCTCTGCCAGGTTCTGTGGATGTCAAGACCAGGTAAGGTTCTTCGCGTTGCATCGAATTAAACCACATGCTCCACCGCTTGTGCGGGCCCCCGTCAATTCATTTGAGTTTTAACCTTGCGGCCGTACTCCCCAGGCGGTCGACTTAACGCGTTAGCTCCGGAAGCCACGCCTCAAGGGCACAACCTCCAAGTCGACATCGTTTACGGCGTGGACTACCAGGGTATCTAATCCTGTTTGCTCCCCACGCTTTCGCACCTGAGCGTCAGTCTTCGTCCAGGAGGCCGCCTTCGCCACCGGTATTCCTCCAGATCTCTACGCATTTCACCGCTACACCTGGAATTCTACCTCCCTCTACGAGACTCAAGCCTGCCAGTTTCGAATGCAGTTCCCAGGTTGAGCCCGGGGATTTCACATCCGACTTGACAGACCGCCTGCGTGCGCTTTACGCCCAGTAATTCCGATTAACGCTTGCACCCTCCGTATTACCGCGGCTGCTGGCACGGAGTTAGCCGGTGCTTCTTCTGCGGGTAACGTCAATGAAAATGGTTATTAACCATTCCCCCTTCCTCCCCGCTGAAAGTACTTTACAACCCGAAGGCCTTCTTCATACACGCGGCATGGCTGCATCAGGCTTGCGCCCATTGTGCAATATTCCCCACTGCTGCCTCCCGTAGGAGTCTGGACCGTGTCTCAGTTCCAGTGTGGCTGGTCATCCTCTCAGACCAGCTAGGGATCGTCGCCTAGGTGAGCCTTTACCCCACCTACTAGCTAATCCCATCTGGGCACATCTGATGGCAAGAGGCCCGAAGGTCCCCCTCTTTGGTCTTGCGACGTTATGCGGTATTAGCTACCGTTTCCAGTAGTTATCCCCCTCCATCAGGCAGTTTCCCAGACTTTACTCACCCGTCCGCCACTCGTCAGCGAAGCAGCAAGCTGCTTCCTGTTACCGTCCGACTTGCATGTGTTAGGCCTGCCGCCAGCGTTCAATCTGAGCCATGATCAAACTCTTCAATTTAAGTTTGATGCTCACTGAATTAAACTTCGTAATGAATTACGTGTTCACCCGTGAGACTTGGTATTCATTTAGCGTCTTGCGACGTTCAAGAATCCATATCCCCTGAGTGCCCACACAGATTGTCTGATAAATTGTTAAAGAGCAGTGCCGCCTCGCTTTTCGCTGCGGCGCGGGGTGTGCATATTACGCTTTCCCGCCGTGAAGTCAACTGATTATTTTCAGAATTCTTCACCTGACAGGCCGGTGTGTCTGCCGTTGTGCCGTGTCAGTGGAGGCGCATTATAGGGAGTTAATTCCGGCTGACAAGCATAAAATTCAAAAAAGTTATCGTTCGCTCAATTTTCATTCGCAATGCCCGTTAAACCGCCATCTTGCCGTTTAACTGAGCAATTTCACGGGCAAAATTAGCAACATGCAGCCAATCGGTATAGACAACTTCTTTCGTCGGATTCGTTTCACCGCCGGTCATCTTCATAATTAACTGAATCATCAAACGGTCATACCAGCGGTAGCGCGGGTAACGCAGCGCACCAGCAAACACCGCACATTGATCCGGCTGCCATGGTGACGAAAGCAAAAACTTACGCGTATAACTATTCGTTTGTGGGGAACTCTTCTCGGGCTTGCGAGCCACCAGGTTGACGGAATAGAACGCGCTCGGCAGCGCATTAAGTTTTTGCTGATGCTTTTTCACAAAGCTCGCCAGCGCCGGATGGAAATGCCCATAGCGAATAGATGCGCCAATCACCACGCGATCGTAGTTATCCCACTCAATGTCCGGCGTGCGGTTCAGGTTCACCACATCGGCGTGCACACCAAGCTCTTTAAGTTCGGAAGCCAGATAAGAAGCAATCTCGCGCGTTTGTCCATCGCGGGTGGAAAATAGAATCAATGTTTTCACGTCAAGCTCCCTTACTCGCGCCAGAAGGTGGGGGTAAACAACACCAGCAGGGTGAAGACCTCAAGACGACCAAATAGCATATTGCCGATGAGGACCCACTTCGCCACCGGATTCATGCTCGCAAAGTTGTCCGCCACAACCCCCAGCCCCGGCCCCAGGTTATTAAGTGTGGCGACTACCGAGGCAAAAGCGGAAAAATCATCAACGCCAGTGGCGATAATTGCCAGCATGCTGACGATGAACACCAGCGCGTAGGCAGAGAAGAATCCCCACACCGCTTCGAGGATACGTTCCGGTAGCGCGCGCTGGCCAAGTTTGATGCTGTACACCGCGTTCGGGTGCACCAGGCGTTTCAACTCGCGATTTCCCTGTTTGAACAGCAACAAGATGCGAATCACTTTCAGGCCACCACCGGTCGACCCGGCACAACCGCCGATAAATGCCGAGCACAGTAATAGCACCGGCAAAAACAGCGGCCAACGGGCGATGCTGTCGGTCGTGAACCCAGCGGTTGTCGCCATCGAAACGACCTGGAAGAAAGCCTGGTTGACTGTTGTGACCGCCGACGCGTAAACATCATGGAACCACAGCACCACGGTGCAAATTGCCACCAGCGTCAGTTGCACGCCAATAAACATGCGAAATTCAGGATCGCGCCAGTACACTTTCAGACTTCGCCCGCTCAATAGTGAAAAGTGCAAGCCGTAGTTACAGCCGGATATTAATAAGAAGATAGCAATAATGGTGTTGATGGTCGGGCTGTTGAAATAGCCGACGCTGGCATCGTGCGTGGAGAAACCGCCGATCGCGATAGTCGAGAAACTGTGGCCAATCGCATCAAAAGCAGGCATGCCGGCAAACCACAGCGCCAGTGCACAAGCAACGGTCAAGAGCACATAGATGAGCCACAGCGTTTTCGCCGTTTCCGCGATACGCGGGCGCATTTTGTTATCTTTCAGCGGCCCGGGCATTTCAGCACGATAGAGCTGCATGCCGCCGACACCGAGAATCGGCAAGATAGCCACGGCCAGCACAATGATCCCCATCCCGCCAAACCACTGGAGCATCTGGCGATAAAACAGGATGGCGTGCGGCAGCGAATCCAGCCCCACTAGCGTGGTTGCGCCAGTGGTCGTCAAACCGGAGAAGGATTCAAAAAATGCATCTGTTACCGTCAGGTTGGGGCTTTCGGAAAAGATAAACGGCAGCGCCCCCACGCTACCCAGCACTGTCCAGAACAGCACCACAATCAGAAAGCCTTCGCGGGATTTCAGCTCGCCTTTTTCCCGGCGGTTAGGCCACCACAAAATAGAGCCGATCACTAACGCGGCGAGGAATGTCTGGGTAAATGCACGCCCCGCGCCATCACGGTAAATAAGGGCTACCAGTCCAGGTAAGATCATCGTTCCAGAAAAGAGGATGACCAGCAGTCCAACGATTCGGGTTATGGCGCGAAAATGCATCTCTGCCGCTTCCTTAGGTGTTCAGAAAATCAGGTGGGGAATTATTCTTCAGTTTTTAACAATTGCAATGCGCCACGGCTAAAATCTGCGAGCTTTGCCGAAAACACATCCAGTCTGCTGTGAGGAAGCGCCACGCGTAAATGCACAGCCGCCTGATAATCGCTCGCGACAACCCTCCCCTCGAATTGCCCAAGCAGAGTTTCAACACCCGCCAGCTGTGCATAATCGCAACACAAAGTATATTCGGTTAATGGCATTTTGCGGGTTGTGGCAAGTCGACTTAAGGCTTGCTGCACTCCCCCGCCGTAAGCTTTAACCAGCCCGCCAGTACCGAGCAGCACGCCGCCGTAATAACGCACTACAACCGCCGTGATTTCGCCAACACCGCTGCCCATCAACTGCGCGAGTATCGGTTTGCCTGCGGTGCCCGCCGGTTCGCCATCGTCAGAAAACCCCAACTGCTGCGAATCGTCCGGCGGCCCGGCAACCCAGGCCACACAGTGATGGCGCGCATCCGGGTGTTCAGCCCGCACGGTTTCGACAAACGCCTTTGCCGCGTCCACGCCATCGGTATGGGCTAATAACGTAATAAAGCGGCTCTTTTTGATATCCTCGCTAAAGGTGACCGGAGCCGCCGGTATTAACCAACTTTCCATTACGCCAGCTTCTGATCCCGCGTCATGTTCTCAATGCTGTTCTCGTGAATGACAACGTTATCTTCAATGCGAATACCACCGAACGGTTTCAGCGCTTCAATTTTCTGCCAGTTGAAGTGCTTGCCGAGCGGGCCATCGCGCCACGGCGCCAACAGCGATTCGATAAAATAGATACCCGGTTCAATGGTCAACACCATGCGCGGCTGGACCACACGCGTGCAGCGCAAGTAGGGGTATTTCGACGGCGCAGCCAGGTGCGTACCGGTGTCATCCTGCATAAAGCCCGCGACATCGTGCACCTGTAAACCGAGCGGGTGACCAATGCCGTGCGGCATAAATGGCCCGGTGATGTCCTGCTCGACCATCGCTTCTTCGCTGATATCGGTGATGATTTGGTGGCGACGCAACAGCTTAGCGATACGTTGATGGAACTGAATATGGTACTCAACGTAGTTAACGCCCGCTTTCATGGTGGCGATCAGCGCTAACTGCTCTTCATTTACGTCTTTCACCAACTGCGCATAATCGGTGTCGCTGTTTGCCGCCCAGGTACGCGTCAGGTCAGCGGCATAACCGTTATATTCCGCGCCAGCATCAAGCAGGAAACTGCGCATTTCCGCCGGCGCGCGGTGATCGAGTTTGGTGTAATGCAGCACGGCCGCGTGTTCGTTGAGCGCCACGATATTGCCATACGGCACATCGGTATCGCGGTGACCGGTGGCGGTCAGGTACGCCAGGTTGATGTCGAACTCGCTCATGCCGGACTGGAAAGCCTCATGCGCCGCGCGATGACCAATAACCGCGGTCTTCTGCGCTTCACGCATGCACGCCAGCTCATAATCGGTTTTGTAGGCACGGTAATAATGCAGGTAATCGATCACCCCTTTCGGGTTGATGTTACTTGCCGCGATATCGAGGCCGAGAGCGCGTTCAGCAACCGGCCCAATATAAGCGATGTTATTGCGCGCGGCGGGCAGCAAGCTTCCGATGCCATCGGCTTTCGGCAGCGCAATCACTTCGACTTCTTCGGTCCAGAAGGAGGTCGGCAGCGGCTCGACGTTATGCCAGTAGTCCACCGGCAGATAGAACCACAACTTCGGTTTGTTGACACCATCGACCAGCAGCCAGCAGTTCGGCACTTGCGTCACCGGCACCCAGGCTTTGAATTGCGGGTTCACTTTAAACGGGTAAGCGTGGTCGTCGAGAAAGACATTAAACAGCTCGCCGGAGTGAATAAGTAACGCGTCGAGCTTGAAGCGCGCCAGCACGTCACGGGTGCGCTCTTGCAACGTAACGATATGATTTTTATAAAGTGCTGCCAGTGAGTCCATCGTTTTTCCTTCTGTTTCTTGTGACCTCAAGTTTCCGCATCTTAGCACACCTGCTTACGGCTGGGTGATTTCCGCTGAGCGTGATCCGCTCAGCATTTTCTTAATGAGTTATTTGCATTTTATTAACATAAAAACCACACTCCGATTCATCTGGTACGACCAGATCACTGCTGGATTCAGGAGACTGACATGCTCTACAAAGGCAATAACCTGTACCTCAACTGGCTTGAAGATGGCATCGCGGAATTGGTATTTGATGCACCTGGCTCAGTTAACAAGCTTGATACCGCCACAGTCGCCAGTCTCGGTGAGGCGCTGGATGTGCTGGAAACGCAATCAGATTTAAAAGGGCTGCTGCTGCGCTCAGAAAAAGCGGCCTTTATTGTCGGTGCCGATATCACCGAATTCCTTTCGCTGTTCATGGTGCCTGAAGAGCAACTGAGCCAGTGGCTGCATTTCGCCAACAGCGTCTTTAACCGGCTGGAAGATTTACCGGTGCCAACCCTCTCTGCGGTTAACGGTTACGCCCTTGGCGGCGGGTGCGAATGCGTGCTGGCTACAGATTATCGCCTGGCGACGCCTGATCTGCGCATTGGCCTGCCGGAAACGAAACTCGGCATCATGCCTGGTTTTGGCGGTTCGGTGCGTATGCCGCGCCTGCTTGGGGCTGATAGCGCGCTGGAAATTATCGCCGCCGGGAAAGATGTGGACGCAGAACAGGCGCTGAAGATTGGTCTGATCGATGGCATCGTGAAGCCGGAAAAACTGCGCGATGGCGCGGTTGCCATTCTGCGCCAGGCGATCAATGGCGATCTCGACTGGAAAGCGAAGCGCCAGCCAAAACTGGAACCGCTGAAACTCAGCAAAATTGAAGCCGCCATGAGTTTTACTATCGTCAAAGGCATGGTGATGCAAACCGCGGGCAAACATTACCCGGCGCCGATCACGGCGGTGAAAACCATTGAGGCCGCCGCGAAATTTGGCCGTGACGACGCACTGAAGCTGGAAAACCAGAGCTTTGTTCCGCTGGCGCACAGCAATGAAGCCCGCGCGCTGGTCGGCATCTTTTTGAATGATCAGTACGTCAAAGGCAAGGCGAAGAAACTCACCAAAAATATCGATACCCCGAAACAGGCGGCGGTGCTCGGCGCGGGCATTATGGGCGGCGGCATTGCTTACCAGTCGGCGTGGAAAGGTGTGCCGGTATTAATGAAAGATATCAATGAGAAGTCGCTTAGCCTTGGCATCAATGAAGCGGGCAAGCTGCTGAATAAACAGCTTGAGCGCGGCAAGATCGATGGTCTGAAACTGGCGAGTGTGATTGCAACTATTCAGCCGACACTGGAATACGCTGGTTTTGATCGCGTCGATGTTGTTGTCGAAGCGGTCGTCGAAAATCCGAAAGTGAAAAAAGCAGTGCTGGCGGAAACAGAAGACAAAGTGCGACCGGATACGGTACTGGCATCCAACACCTCGACGATTCCTATCAGCGAACTGGCGAGCGTGTTGAAACGCCCGGAGAACTTCTGCGGTATGCACTTCTTTAACCCGGTGCACCGCATGCCGCTGGTTGAAGTGATCCGTGGCGAGAAAACTTCTGATGAAACTCTCGCTAAAGTGGTGGCCTGGGCGAGCAAAATGGGCAAAACGCCGATTGTGGTGAATGACTGCCCCGGCTTCTTTGTTAACCGCGTGCTGTTCCCCTACTTCGCCGCTTTCAGCCAGTTGCTGCGCGACGGCGCGGATTTCCGCAAAGTCGACAAAGTGATGGAGAAACAGTTTGGCTGGCCGATGGGCCCGGCCTATCTGCTCGACGTTGTCGGCATTGATACCGCGCATCACGCCCAAGCGGTGATGGCCGCCGGTTTCCCGCAGCGTATGCAAAAAGATTATCGCGACGCGATCGACGCGCTGTTTGAGGCCAACCGTTTTGGGCAGAAAAACGGCCTCGGTTTCTGGCGCTACAAAGAAGATAGCAAAGGCAAACCGAAGAAAGAGGAAGACAGCGCCGTTGACGGCCTGTTGGGCGAAATCAGCCAAGACAAACGAGATTTCACCGACGATGAAATCATCGCACGCATGATGATCCCAATGGTCAACGAAGTCGTGCGTTGTCTGGAAGAAGGGATTATCGCCAGCCCTGCTGAAGCAGATATGGCGCTGGTGTATGGGCTGGGCTTCCCGCCATTCCACGGCGGCGCGTTCCGCTGGCTGGATACCCTCGGCAGCGCGAAATACCTCGATATGGCGCAGCAGTATCAGCACCTCGGTCCGCTGTATGAAGTCCCGGCCGGGTTACGTGAAAAGGCGCGTCACAACGCGCCTTATTATCCTGCGGTTGAACCTGCGCGCCCAGTGGGCGATTTGAAAACGGCTTAAGGAGTCACAATGGAACAGGTTGTCATTGTCGATGCAGTGCGTACCCCGATGGGCCGTTCAAAAGGTGGCGCGTTCCGCCATGTGCGAGCAGAAGATCTCTCCGCCCATTTGATGCGAAGCCTGCTGGCGCGTAACCCCGCACTGGAAGCGACCGCTATCGACGACATTTATTGGGGCTGCGTGCAGCAGACGCTGGAGCAGGGTTTCAACATTGCCCGCAACGCCGCGCTGCTGGCGGAGATCCCGCACTCTGTGCCAGCTGTCACGGTGAACCGCCTGTGCGGTTCGTCAATGCAGGCCTTGCATGACGCGGCGCGAATGATCATGACCGGCGATGCACAGGTTTGCCTTGTCGGCGGGGTTGAACATATGGGTCACGTGCCGATGAGCCACGGCGTCGATTTCCATCCTGGAATGAGCCGCAACGTCGCCAAAGCGGCAGGCATGATGGGGCTGACCGCCGAAATGCTGTCGCGCATGCACGGTATCAGCCGTGAAATGCAGGATGCTTTCGCCGCCCGCTCTCATGCACGGGCCTGGGCCGCGACGCAATCTGGTGCATTCAAAGGGGAAATTATCCCAACAGGCGGACATGATGCCGACGGCGTGTTGAAACAGTTCAATTATGACGAAGTGATCCGCCCGGAAACCACGGTCGAGGCGCTGTCGACGCTGCGACCGGCGTTTGATCCGGTAAGCGGGACAGTCACTGCCGGGACATCCTCGGCGCTGTCGGATGGCGCATCCGCCATGCTGGTGATGAGCGAAAGTCGCGCCCGCGAGCTGGGCTTAACGCCGCGAGCACGCATTCGTTCGATGGCGGTGGTTGGCTGCGATCCGTCGATTATGGGTTATGGCCCGGTTCCGGCGTCGCAGCTGGCGTTGAAAAAAGCCGGGCTGACCGCCAGCGATATCGATCTGTTTGAGATGAATGAAGCCTTTGCCGCGCAGATCCTGCCGTGCATTAAAGATCTGGGGCTGATGGAGCAGATCGACGAGAAGATCAACCTCAACGGCGGCGCGATCGCGCTGGGTCACCCGCTGGGCTGCTCCGGCACGCGTATCAGCACGACGCTTCTGAACCTGATGGAACGTAAAGACGCGCAATTAGGTTTGGCGACGATGTGTATCGGTTTAGGTCAGGGGATCGCCACGGTGTTTGAGCGCGTATAACCCTTTAACGAATCTAACTGATTTATTTATCTCAAAGCCATGTGTTCCAGAGCAAGGCGGCAACTGAGTGAATCCCCGGGAGCATAGATAAACTATGTGACCGGGGTGAATGAAGGCAGCCAACACAGCTATGGGACGCCTGGCAAAGAGAGAGAATTTAGTTGCCGTTCTTCCCGCCTGTCAGGGGCGGGTTTTTTATTAAATAAATGCAAATGCATCGCCGAACAGACGATCCTCGCGCGCACCGCGCTCATTGCAGAACAGATCACGGGCGATTTTCGCCATCTCAAAACGGCCAGCGATATAGATATCATGCTCGGCAAGCGAACCGAAATCCTGAAGCACTGCCGCCAGCACCGTACCTGAACGACCACGCCAGTCATCCTCCGGCTGCTCAACGACCGGCACCACGCGCAGGTTCTGATGATCGACAGACAGCGCTTCAAGCTCGGCCAAATCGTAAAGGTGCTTCTCTTCGCGACCGCCCCAGTAAATGGTGATTTCACGGTTCGGATTTTGCGCCAGCGACGTCAACAGGATCGAGCGCGCATAGGAGAAACCGGTACCACCCGCGATCAGCACCATCGGGCGCTCTTCGTCATCGCGCAGCCAGGCGTCGCCATGAGGAATATCAATCACGATTTCCCGATCTTTCAGGATACGGTCCATCACGGCCATAGCGTAAAGATTCAGCTCGGACGCGCCAATATGCAGCTCAATAAAATCACGCTGATCCGGCGTGGAAGCCATCGAGAAGGGACGCTTATCTCGCTCATCCATCACCACCATTAAGTACTGGCCAGCGCGAAATGAAAAAGCCGCTTCCGGCACTAAACGGACGCGATATACGGTATCAGTGATGGCATCTACCGAGGTCACTTTACAGCTTAAGGTTGTCATGCGCTCTCTCTGTCGGGTCTATTTTCAGCATTGAATATGGCCAGTTCATCCCAGATAGCGTCGATTCTCGCCGTTACATCGGGATCCTTCTTAATTGGGCGACCCCATTCACGCTGGGTTTCGCCGGGCCATTTATTGGTGGCATCCAGTCCCATTTTTGAACCAAGGCCGGATACCGGCGAGGCAAAATCCAAATAATCGATTGGCGTGTTCTCCACCAGCACGGTATCCCGCGCAGGATCCATACGGGTGGTGATCGCCCAAATAACATCATTCCAGTCGCGAGCGTTAATGTCGTCATCGCACACGATCACAAACTTGGTATACATAAACTGGCGCAGGAAAGACCAGACGCCCATCATCACGCGCTTGGCGTGGCCTGCGTACTGCTTCTTCATAGTGACTACCGCCAGACGGTAAGAACAGCCTTCCGGCGGCAGATAGAAATCAACAATTTCCGGGAACTGCTTTTGCAGAATCGGCACGAACACTTCGTTCAGCGCCACACCCAACACTGCGGGTTCATCCGGCGGCCGCCCGGTATAAGTGGAGTGATAAATCGCATCTTCGCGCTGCGTAATATGGGTAACGGTAAACACCGGGAAGTTATCGATTTCATTGTAATAACCGGTATGGTCGCCATACGGCCCTTCCGGCGCCATTTCGCCCGGCTCAATATAGCCTTCAAGCACAATTTCCGCACTGGCGGGCACTTCAAGATCGTTTGAAATGCATTTCACCACTTCAGTTTTCGTACCGCGTAGCAGCCCGGCGAAAGCGTATTCGGAAAGCGTGTCCGGCACCGGCGTGACCGCGCCAAGAATGGTAGCCGGATCGGCCCCCAGCGCCACGGCAACCGGGAAACGCTCGCCCGGATGTGCCGCTTGCCACTCCTGAAAATCAAGTGCGCCGCCACGATGGGAAAGCCAGCGCATAATTAATTTGTTCTTACCTATCAGCTGTTGGCGGTAAATCCCCAGGTTTTGCCGCTCTTTATGTGGCCCGCGGGTGACCGTCAAACCCCAAGTGATCAGCGGCGCGGCATCTTCCGGCCAGCATTGCATAATCGGGATTTTGTTGAGATCGACGTCGTCACCTTGCACCACTTTTTGCTGGCAGGGCGCGCCACGTAGCCGTTTTGTCGGCATGTTCAGCACTTGCTTGAACTGAGGGAGTTTATCGAAGAGATCGCGGAAGCCTTTTGGCGGCTCGGGCTCTTTCAGGAAGGCCAGCAGTTTGCCGACTTCACGCAGCGCACTGACATCGTCCTGCCCCATGCCCAGCGCGACACGGCGCGGCGTACCGAATAAATTACACAACACCGGCATCGCATAACCTTTCGGATTTTCAAACAACAATGCCGGGCCACCCGCACGCAGTGTGCGATCGGCTATTTCCGTCATTTCCAGGTAGGGATCCACCGGAAGCGCGATGCGTTTTAGCTCGCCCTGTTGCTCAAGTAGTGTCAGAAAGTCGCGAAGATCGTTGTATTTCATGCGGTGTATTATCGCCTCCAGATAAGCGCTTTATTATACGGTGTTCGTCCTGAGCTTGCTGTATTTTTGTTAAATCCGCGTGAATTACAACGACGCGAGTGAGTGGGAGTTATAATCAACTTAGCCATCAAGCTGCGGTTTTGGTATTCTTGCGGCCGAACTTACGGAAAAGAGTCATTATGCAATCCTGGTATCTACTCTACTGCAAACGAGGCCAGCTCCAGCGCGCCCAGGAACACCTGGAACGCCAATCTGTAAGCTGCCTCACGCCAATGATCGCATTGGAAAAAATCGTTCGCGGCAAGCGGACGACGGTGAGTGAGCCTCTCTTCCCAAACTACTTGTTTGTGGAATTTGATCCCGAGGTCATTCACACCACGACCATTAACGCCACGCGAGGTGTCAGCCACTTTGTGCGTTTTGGCATGCATCCGGCAAGCGTGCCTTATTCGGTTATCGATCAGCTCGCCACCTGGCAGCCGGAAGGGATTACCGATCCGGATACGCCCTACCCCGGCGATGATGTCATCATTACGGAAGGTGCGCTTGAAGGTTTGCAAGCCATCTTTAAAGAGCCGGATGGCGAAGCGCGCTCGATGCTGCTGCTGCATCTGCTCAATAAACAGGTGCTGCAAAGCGTCAAAAATACCGACTTCCGCAAAGCCTGACATTCACGTTAAAAAATCAATACCAAACAACCGCTTCACATTTTGATCGGTTACCGCGCCCAGCCAGTAGGGATCTTCACCCCGTAGCCCGGCGACAGTGGCAAGAATATGTGCCAACCATGCGGGTTCATTACGCCGGGATGCCGGTTTCGGTTTAAGATCGCGCGGCAATAGATAAGGCGCATCGGTTTCAATCAATAACCGCTCAGCGGGAATCAATGGCACCACTTCACGCAGCGCCTGCCCGCGACGTTCATCGCAAACCCAACCCGTAATGCCAAGATAAAGCCCGCGTTGAGCGTACTCTGTGGCTTCCTGCGCCGAACCGGTAAAACAGTGCAACACCGCGCCGGGCAATCTATCCAGCCACGGATCCAGCAGCGCCAGGAAACGCTCGTGAGCATCACGGCAGTGCAGAAAAACAGGCATGTTCAGTTCAGCCGCCAGCGCCAGTTGCGCGTTAAAAGCATATTCCTGCTCCTGCGGCGTGGAGAAATTGCGATTGAAATCCAGTCCGCATTCACCCATCGCCACGACCTGCGGCGTCGCCGCCAGGGCGCGAATAGATTGCGCCGTTTCAGCAGTCCAGCCGCTGCTGTCGTGAGGATGCACCCCGGCGGTAGACCAGCAGTGAGAATAGCGTTGCGCCAATTGTTGTGCCTGCTGGCTTTCGTGCAGGTTGGTGCCGGTTATCAGCATTCCCGCAACGCCCGCCGCTTGCGCGCGCTTCACAATCTCATCCCGGTCTTTAGCGAACTGGGAACTGGTCAGATTCACACCAATATCAAACATGCTTTTCCCCATACAACAACCGCCCTGACGGGCGGCTGGTAATTACTCTTCGCTGGTTTCTGTTTCGTTTTCTTCGTCCGGAATGCGCCGCTTGCCCACGTAAAAGCGGGCAAAGAAAACCCCGACTTCAAACAGGCAGTACATCGGGATCGCCAGCAGTGTTTGCGAGAACACATCCGGCGGGGTCAGCAACATACCGACGACAAACGCGCCGACCAACACATACGGGCGCTTTTGCCGCAGGTCGGCTGGCGTCGTGACGCCCATCCAGCACAGCAGCACAATAGCCACCGGCACTTCGAACGAGACACCAAAGGCCATAAACAGCGCCATCACGAAACTGAGGTAGCTCGCAATGTCAGTGGAAACCTGGACGCCTTCCGGCGCGGTATTTGCCAGGAAGCCAAACGCCAGCGGGAACACCACGAAATAGGCGAAGGCCATGCCGATGTAAAACAGCAGCGAGCTGGAAACCAGCAACGGCACAACCAGACGGCGTTCGTGCTTATACAGCGCCGGAGCGACAAAAGCCCACACCTGATACAGAACGACCGGCGCAGACAGGATCAGCGACACCATAAAGGTCAGTTTGATCGGCGTGAAAAATGGTGATGCCACGTCGGTGGCGATCATCGTTGCGCCCAGCGGCATCTGTTTGATCAGCGGCGCGGAGACCAGCTGGTAAATATCATTCGCGAAGTAGACCAGCGCGAGAAAAATCACCATCACGGCGATAATGCAGTTCAGCAGACGCTTACGCAGCTCAATAAGGTGTGCGATCAGCGGTTGGGTATCGTCTACAGCCATGTTCAGGACTTATCACTTGCAGAAGGTGTGGAATCGGAAACCACCACGGCTTCTTTCACCGCAGGGTTCACTACCGGCGCTTTTTTCTCGGGCGCGGCAGCAGGAACCTGTTCCGGGGAACTCGCCTGGTTTTCAGCTGCGCCAGGCGTTACGCCTTCGTGCTGCGCTTCGTTATCTTTCACCACCGGATTGTGGATGGTGTGTGCTTCATCACTCGCTTTTTCCGCGTCGTTTGCGCTGTACGAGCGCTTCATGGATTCCGCCGCCTGGCGCAGTTCGTCCATTGACTCTTTTAACTCTGGCGTCAGGCTATCCAGGCTCGCTTTCTCAACCTTTTTCAGGCTGTCCTGGAATTCCTGCAACTTAAGTTCCTGCGTCAATTCGTTCTGCACCGTGGTCGCCAGCGATCGTAACGCGCGAACCCAGCCCGCCACGGTACGCACCGCCACGGGCAAACGTTGCGGCCCGAGCACAATCAGGCCGATCACAAACACGAGTATCAGTTCGCCAAAACCTATATCGAACACGAATCACACCTGCTCTTTGTCGTGACGTTTTTCGTCTTTTTTAGCGTCGTCGGGTTGATTGCTATCGGAGAGCGTCTTCGCCGTAAAATCTGCATCCTGTGCCGATTTATCCTGCGTCTCCGTCTTTCCTTTATCATCGTCGCTCATGGCTTTTTTAAAGCCTTTGATTGATGCACCCAGATCGGAACCAATTGAACCGAGCTTTTTCGTACCGAACAGCAGTACAACGATGACCGCAATAATCACCAACTGCCAAATGCTGATACCACCCATACATAATCCTCTGTAGGAGATGATGTTAAAAACAGGCCCCAGTATACACGTTATCCCTTAGGCTGCATGTGTCTACCCGGCGTTACGCGAGCGGCATCAAATCAACGCGTCTTGCACCAGCCCAACAGCCAGGCGACGCCGCCGCCCGCCATTAACCATAAGGGATTAAGGCCCCATTCAGGTCGATTGATCAGTAATAACGTCCCGCTCAACAGCAACGTCGCGCCAATGCCAAACAGGTAACGCGATTGCCCCTGCCGTACATGGTTGGTCTGTAGTTCATTGGCGATTTTATCCACGCTGTGCTGCAAATACTTACCTTGCTGCAAGCCGCTGTAGATCAGTTCAGGAAGCTCCGGCATTTTCTCAATCCAGAACGGTCCTTTCTCTTTGAGCGCCCTGACTAACGCAGGAATGCCCACCTGATCTTTGATCCACGATTCAAGGAAAGGTTTCGCGGTTTTCCACAAATCCAGCTGCGGATAAAGCTGGCGACCCACACCTTCGATGTAGAGCAGCGTTTTCTGCAACAGCACCAGTTGCGGCTGCACTTCCATATTGAAACGCCGCGCTGTATTAAACAGGTTAAGCAGGACATGGCCGAAAGAGATTTCCGCCAGCGGCTTTTCAAAAATAGGCTCGCAGACCGTGCGGATCGCAAACTCGAACTCTTCCACGTTGGTGTCCAGCGGAACCCAACCAGAATCCACATGCAGCTCAGCCACTTTGCGATAGTCGCGGTTAAAGAAGGCGATAAAGTTTTCAGCTAAATAGCGCTTATCTTCTTTATTCAGCGAGCCAACAATGCCGCAATCAATACCGATGTACTGTGGGTCTTCCGGGTGGTCATAGCTGACAAAAATATTGCCGGGGTGCATATCCGCATGGAAAAAGCTGTCGCGGAAAACCTGCGTGAAAAACACCTGCACACCGCGTTCGGCCAGCAATTTCAGGTTGGTACCGTTCTTTTCCAGCGCCGGAACATCAGACACCGGGATGCCGTAAATCCGCTCCATCACCAGCATATTCTGGCTGCAATAGTCAGAATAAATTTCAGGAACGTAGAGCATCGGGCTGTTTTCAAAATTGCGGCGTAACTGGATAGCGTTAGCGGCTTCGCGCAGCAAATCCAGTTCGTCGATCAGCGTCTTTTCATATTCGCGCACCACTTCACGCGGGCGCAGACGACGTCCGTCCGGCAGCAAACGTGGAACCCAGCCCGCCAGACGATAGATAAGTTTCAGGTCCGCTTTGATAATCGGCAGGATATCCGGGCGGATAACCTTAATCACCACCTCTTTGCCGCTATCTTTCAGCCGCGCGGTATGTACCTGGGCAATGGACGCAGAAGCCAGCGGTTCAATCTCGAAATCGTCGAACCAGGTTTCAACAGGAAGATCGCCCATGGCTTTTTCGATCTGCTGTTTGGCCAGCCGACCATCAAAAGGCGCAACGCGATCCTGCAACATCGCGAGTTGATCGGCGATAAGCGGGGGGAATAAGTCGCGGCGCGTTGAAAGCATTTGCCCGAATTTAATCCATACCGGACCTAACTCCTGCAAGGCCAGGCGCAGACGTTCCCCTAACAGCTTCTCTTTGTGCCGGTTCGGCATCCAGAACAACATCCTGCGCCAGATCCGTATCGGCAGGGTGATGCGCATTTTAGGGATGAGCTCATCAAGCCCGTAACTCAAAAAAGTCTGGATGATGAAATAGAGCCGCCGTAGTTCTCCAGGCGTCATTTGCCCTCCAGTTTATCCAGGCGCTTGGCTAAGGTGTCCGCAGCACGTTCAACGGCCGCCGTCTCCTCTGCGAACCAGGCGACTTCCAGCGCGCCTGGCGCGACACGCCACTCTTCCGTTAAGACTTCAGAAACATAACGCCGCTGACGTTGAAAACCGTGGCGCAAAAAACGCGCGCCACCGCGCAGGAACTTACTGATGCCCTCGGCGGCGATATCACCCGTCCACGGCGCGAGCACTTCTGCGGGGTCGAACTCCGCCAGATCCATCAGCGATACCAGGTTTTGCACCACCTGGATATCGCCCTGCACTTCCAGCTCGCCGCTGCGAATAAGCGCGGTCAGCTGCTGGCGATCGCGCAGTTTCGGTAATACCCGTAGCTGCGTGATAACGGAACAGTCGGCTTCGCCTTCCCATTCGCCCAGCACATCAATTTGCCGCTCGCTGAACACCAGCACAAACGGCGAGGAAAACTCTTGCAGAACCACGCGCAGCACTTTGCCATGCAGACGCTGGCGCGCCGGTTTCAACGCGCCCTCGCGGTATAAAAAGGTATTCAGCACGCGTTCGATTCCCGCGGCCACCATCGGCTTAAAGGGCATACGCACTCCTGTCAGAACTTGTAGCCACGGTGCAGAGCAACGATACCGGCGGTCAAATTGTAATAATCGACGTTTTCGAAACCCGCGTCCTGCATCATCGCTTTCAGGGTGTCCTGATCGGGATGCATACGGATGGATTCAGCAAGATAGCGATAGCTTTCAGCGTCATTTGCCACCATCTGGCCGATACGCGGCAGGATGTGGAAAGAGTAAGCGTCGTAGACTTTGCTCAGCGGCTCGATAATCGGTTTGGAAAACTCCAGCACCAGCAAGCGACCGCCCGGTTTCAGCACGCGAAACATGGAGCGCAGCGCTTTCTCTTTTTCGGTCACATTACGCAAACCAAAAGAGATGGTGATGCAGTCGAAGGTGTTATCCGGGAAAGGCAGTGCTTCGGCATTCGCCTGAACATATTCAACGTTGCCAATTACACCGATGTTGCGCAGCTTTTCGCGCCCCATTTTCAGCATTGATTCGTTGATATCGGCCAGTACAACCTGGCCGGTTTCGCCTACCAGGCGGGAGAATTTAGCGGTGAGGTCACCGGTACCGCCAGCCAGATCAAGAACTTTTTGCCCGCGACGGACGCCGCTGCAATCAATAGTAAAGCGCTTCCACAAACGGTGAATGCCCATCGACATCAAGTCGTTCATGACGTCATATTTTGATGCGACCGAATGGAAAACATGCGCCACCATATCGGCTTTATTTTCCTTGGCGACGGTCTGAAAACCAAAGTGTGTCGTCTCTTTTGAATCTTCCGCCATCTTAGTGCCTGCTATTTAAGAATTTGTTTATGAAGTGTATCAGATTGGACGCATTTGCCCTACGATTCAACCACCCGACGACGCCTTCGGCGCGGGTTCATCACCCGGCGCGGCGGTGTCTAATGCGTTGTCTTCATTACGATCGTTTAACCCATCTTCCCCCGCTCGCAGACGAGACTCTTCGTCCTGCGCCTGCGCTTCGGCGGCCAATTCCGGATTAATCTCGCGTTTGATCTCCACGCCAAGCCCGCGGAACGCCTCGGCCTGAACGAGCAGGTTGCCACGCCCGGAACTGAGTTTTTTCATCGCCTGCCGATAGTTGTCCTGCGCGCGATCCAGACTTTGCCCGATGGCGCTCATATCGTCGACAAACAGGCGCATTTTGTCATACAGACGGCTCGCTCGCTCCGCAATTTGCTGGGCGTTGCGGCTCTGATGCTCATAACGCCACAAATTGGCAATGGTGCGCAGCGCCACCAAAAGCGTCGTCGGGCTGACCAGCATTATGTTGTTTTTTAGCGCTTCGGTGATCAGTTCTGGCTGTCTGTCGAGCGCAATCAGAAACGCCGGTTCCACCGGGATAAACATCAGCACGTAATCCAGGCTGCGCAGACCGGGCAATTGCTGGTAATCCTTTCGCCCCAGCAGGCGAATATGGTTACGCACCGACGCAATATGCTCCTGCAATGCGCCTTCACGGGTGAATTCATCTTCGGCGTTGAAGTAACGCTCGTAAGCCACCAGCGTCATTTTGGCATCGATCACCACGTCTTTGCCCTGCGGAAGACGCACGATAACGTCCGGCTGCATGCGGGCGCGGCTGTCATTCTCCAGGCTGACCTGAGTTTCATATTCGTAGCCTTCGCGCAGGCCGGAGGCTTCAAGTACGCGGGTCAACACCACTTCGCCCCAGTTGCCCTGGGTTTTGTTGTCGCCTTTTAATGCGCGGGTCAGATTGATGGCTTCTTGCGCCATCTGGGCGTTGAGTTGCTGCAAGTTGCGAATCTCATGCGCCAGCGTGTGGCGTTCGCGCGCCTCCTGACCAAAGCTCTCCTGCACCTGGCGTCGAAAGCCGTCAAGCTGCTCACGCAGCGGCGTCAGCAGGCCATTCAGGCTTTGGCGATTCTGCTCATCGACCCGACGGTTACTCTGCTCAAAAATACGGTTGGCCAGGTTCTCGAATTGTTCGCTCAAACGCTGTTCGCTGCTGTGCATCTGGCGCAGTTTTTCTTCGGCATGCAGCTGGGTGGATTCCAGCCGGGTAGTGACTTCGCGGAGATCCGCCTCCAGCGAACTGTTGATATGTTGCAGGCTGCGCAGCTCGTTATTGAGCAATTCGCACTCTTCGCGCCAGTGTTCGTTCTGGCTGATTTGCTGGCGAGCGGCGCTTAATTCACTAAAGACATCGCGCTGCTCAGCAAGCAATTCCGCCTGTTGCTGCGCCCCGCGCCAGCTTGCTGCCAGCCAGCCGACCAGTAGCCCTGCCAGCGCAACCGCTGCCAACACAATGATTGAAGTATCCACCACGCCCCCTGTTCATAATGCACATCAGCCGGAATTGTGCTGTATAAACGTCCAGTTTGGAAGGGTTTTTCCTGCGAGGAAGTACGCAAATAAAAAAGGCCGAACAGGTCGGCCTTCTAAATTTGGAAGCAAGATTACAAAAGGCGACGCGCGGCTTCGACGACAATTTTCACCGCATGGCTTTCGGTTTGCTTCATGGTTTCGGCGTTCGGGATCTCCTGCTGGGTGCGATTCACAATCACCCCGGCGACCATTCCGGCGCGCAGGCCCTGGCTGGAGCACATGGTCAGCAGCGTTGCTGATTCCATTTCATAATTCATTACGCCCATGGATTGCCACTCTTCCATTGAACCTCTGTAACGGTTCACAACACGGCCGGAGAAGGTGTCGTAACGCTCCTGGCCCGGATAGAAGGTGTCAGAAGACGCGGTAACGCCGATGTGTTTGGTGGCACCAATCGCATCTGCCGCCGCGACCAGCGCGGTTGTGCACGCGAAGTCAGCCACCGCCGGGTATTCCATCGGCGCAAAGTGCAGGCTGGCACCATCGAGGCGCACGGAAGCGGTCGTAATCAGCACGTCGCCCACATTGATATGCGGCTGAATCGCGCCGGTGGTTCCCACGCGCAGGAAAGTGCGGATACCAAGCTGCGCCAGCTCTTCGACTGCGATAGAGGTAGAAGGCCCGCCGATGCCGGTGGAGCAAACGATAACCGGTTTGCCATCAAGCTCTGCGCGCCAGCTGGTGAATTCACGATGCGATGCCAGTTTGACCGGCTTATCCATCAGCGCGGCGATCTTTTCCACACGCTCAGGATCGCCAGGGACGATGGCCAGCGTAGCCCCTTGTAAATCGGTTTTGGTGAGGCCGAGATGAAAAACATCAGACTTGGACATAACAGACTCCTCTGTGGTTGGTTTTTATCAGGAGAGGTAAAAAGGCACTTTACAGAAGCCATGGGCTTGATTTCGTGACTGGTGTCACCATGAATGAAAATGGTTGCACTTCATTTCCATAAAATAGTGAAACACATCACATTAACATGTTGTATCCGACAACTCAGCAGCAAAGATAGACGACGCAACGGTGTTTTGCGCACGCGACAACCTTCCCGACTATAGTTATTGGAGCGCTAATAAAGGGTAGGGAGAATGCCATGACAACCAACAAACAGCCGGGCTTTGCACCTGCGGCTTCACCACTTGCTACAACGATTGTAAACACGCCGGAAGACGCCTTAATCGCCGGCGAAACCTCCATTCCAACTCAGGGCGACAACATGCCCGCTTTCCATGCCCGCCCGAAAGACGCGGACGGCCCGTTACCGATCGTGATTGTGGTACAGGAAATTTTCGGCGTGCATGAACACATTCGCGATCTGTGCCGTCGCCTGGCGCTGGAAGGCTATCTTGCCATCGCGCCGGAGCTCTATTTCCGCCAGGGCGATCCGAATGATTTCACCGATGTCCAGACGCTGCTTAGCGCGCTGGTCAGTAAAGTGCCAGATGCCCAAGTGCTGGCCGACCTCGATCACGTCGCCAATTGGGCGGCGCGCAATGGCGGCAATGCGCATCAACTGATGGTCACCGGTTTTTGCTGGGGCGGTCGCATCGCCTGGCTGTACGCCGCGCACAATCCACAACTGAAAGCCGCTGTGGCCTGGTACGGCAAACTGACGGGTGAAAAAACGCTGAACTCGCCAAACAATCCGATAGATATCGCCACCAATTTGAACGCGCCCGTGCTCGGCTTATATGGCGGGCAGGATACCGGCATTCCTCTTGAGAGCGTGGAAACCATGCGCCAGGCACTGCGGGCGGCGAATGCCAACGCGGAGATTATTGTCTATCCCGACGCGGGACATGCTTTTAACGCGGATTACCGTCCGAGCTATCATGCAGAATCCGCCAAAGATGGCTGGCAGCGCATGCTGGCCTGGTTTTCGCAGTACGGTAAGAAATAGTGTTTTTGCGCCGCCGGTTTCGCAACAGGCGGCGCGATAGAGCAACTTATTTCTGACGCAGGTTCTGCGCGGCTTTCACCATGTTCGCCAGCGCGCTACGCGTTTCCGGCCAGCCGCGGGTTTTCAGGCCGCAGTCCGGGTTCACCCACAAGCGCTCCGCCGGGATACGCTGCGCCGCTTTCTGCAACAGCGCTTCGATCCATTCCACGCTCGGCACATTCGGCGAGTGAATGTCATACACGCCCGGTCCGATTTCGTTCGGGTATTCGAACTCTTCGAACGACTCCAGCAGTTCCATATCGGAACGCGAGGTTTCAATGGTGATCACGTCGGCATCCAGCGCGGCGATGGAATCCATGATGTCGTTGAACTCGCAATAGCACATGTGCGTGTGGATTTGCGTGTCGTCTTTCGCCACGGCGGCGTTGATTCGAAAAGCTTCCACGCCCCATGCCAGGTAAGCATCCCAATCGCTACGGCGCAGTGGCAAACCTTCGCGCAGGGCCGGTTCATCAATCTGGATAATGCCGATACCTGCGGCTTCCAGATCCGCCACTTCATCACGCAATGCCAGCGCAATTTGTTTGGCGATGGTTTCGCGGCTGACATCTTCACGCGGGAACGACCAGCAAAGAATGGTCACCGGGCCAGTCAGCATGCCTTTCACCGGTTTGTCGGTCAGGGACTGCGCATACTTCGCCCACTCGACGGTGATCGCTTCCGGGCGGCTGACGTCGCCGATCACTACCGGCGGTTTCACGCAGCGGGAACCGTAGCTCTGTACCCAGCCATTTTGCGTAAAGACGAAACCGTCGAGGTTCTCACCGAAGTATTCCACCATGTCGTTACGCTCGGCTTCGCCGTGCACCAGCACATCCAGCCCCAGGCGCTCCTGCTCGGCAATCGCTTGTTTAATATGTTCCGCGATGCCGGTGCGGTAGTTCGTGGCGTCCAGATTGCCTTTTTTGAAGTCCAGGCGCAGGCCGCGGATTTCAGTGGTTTGTGGGAATGAACCGATGGTCGTTGTCGGCCAGGCTGGCAGGTTAAAGCGGGCGCGTTGCGCCTGAGCACGCTCGCCGTACGGGCTGTGGCGTTGGCTGTCTTGCGCCGTGATCGCCGCCAGGCGTGTTGCCACGGCGGTGTTATGCACACGGGTAGAGTGGCGACGAGCCTGAATCGGCGCACTCCATTGCGCCAGTTTTTCGGTGTTGCCGCTGTTCAGCGCATCGCGCAGCAGCGCCAGTTCCTGGCATTTTTGCAGGGCGAAGGCGAACCAGCTTTTTACCTCTTCATCAAGACGCGTTTCGACGCTCAGATCGATCGGGCTGTGCAGCAGAGAGCAAGAGGAAGCGACCCATAGCGGGCGTTTCCCGACAATCTGTTGCACTTGCGCGTATTTCTCAGTCAGGTCGGCACGCCAGACGTTTCGGCCATTAACCAGGCCAGCGGAGAGTAACCAGTCAGCAGGCAAGCGCTGGTGCAGCTCAGCAACGTTGTCTTTGCCGTGCACCAGATCGACATGCAGGCCCTGCACTGGCAGCGCGGTGATCACATCCAGGTTCGGCGTAACGCCTTCAAAATAGGTGGTCAGCAGCAGTTTTACCTGACCGTTCAGCGCGTCATACGCCGGTTTAAAAACATCCAACCACGCTTGCGGTAACTCCAGCACCAGCGCGGGTTCATCGATTTGTACCCACTCGATATCGCGTTTTGCCAGTTCGGCCAGAACCTGTTGGTACACCGGCAGAATGTCGTTCAGCAGGCTTAAGCGGTCGAATTGCTCGCCTTTCACTTTACCCAGCCACAGGTAGGTTACCGGCCCCAGCAGCACGGGTTTGACTTTGTGGCCCAATGCCAGCGCTTCGTCCACCTCTTCCAGTAACTGGGTCCAGGTCAGTTTGAACTGCTGGCCTTTGCTGAACTCCGGCACCATGTAGTGGTAGTTGGTGTTGAACCATTTGGTCATTTCCGCCGCGGCAGCGGGTTCACCGGTCGGTGCGCGACCACGACCAATGCGGAACAGGGTATCGATATCCACAGAGCCGTCTTTGTTCTGATGACGAGCCGGCACATTGCCGAGCAGCAGGCTGGTGGTCAGAACATGGTCGTACCAGGCAAAGTCGCCGACCGGTAGCAGATCGATGCCGGCCTGTTTTTGTTGATCCCAGTGGCGAGCGCGCAATTCGCAGCCCACCGCCAGCAGTTCTTCACGGCTGGTGTTGCCAGCCCAGTAACTTTCTTGCGCTTTTTTCAACTCGCGACGCAGGCCAACGCGAGGGAAACCGAGGGTGTGATTAATAATTGTCATGATCCTTCCTCTTTTATATGGCTGATTCTGAAGGCAAAACTCTAAATAGTTCGGCTGGCAGGAAGGCGGCAACGCAGCGCATTCCCAGGAGCTTACTGAAGTAAGTGACTGGGATAAGCGAGGCAGCCAACGCATCTGCCAGTCGAAATATGACGAGTTTTGGACGTCCAGATGTTTACACATCCATAATGTGAAGGTACTGTGTATACCTCAAGCGCAAAATGTTCATGCCGGAGTGAAGGACTTTCATGATCGAGATTAAACATCTGAAAACGCTACAGGCGTTACGAAATAGCGGATCGCTCGCGGCAGCAGCAGCTACGTTGCATCAGACGCAATCTGCGCTTTCCCATCAGTTCAGCGATCTGGAACAACGCCTCGGTTTCCGGCTATTTGTGCGTAAGAGTCAGCCGCTGCGCTTTACGCCGCAGGGTGAAATTTTGCTGCAATTGGCGAATCAGGTGCTGCCGCAAATCAGCCGCGCCCTGCAATCTTGCAACGAACCGCAACAGACCACTTTACGTATCGCCATTGAATGCCATAGCTGTATTCAGTGGCTGACGCCCGCACTTGAAAATTTCCGCCAGAGCTGGCCGCAGGTGGAGATGGATTTCAAATCTGGCGTGACTTTCGACCCGCAACCCGCACTGCAACAAGGCGAGTTGGATCTGGTGTTGACCTCCGACATTCTGCCGCGCAGCGGCCTGCACTATTCCCCGATGTTTGATTTCGAAGTGCGGCTGGTTTTGGCGCCGGATCATCCGCTGGCGGCGAAAGCGCGCATTACGCCGGATGATATCGCCAGCGAAACGCTGCTGATCTACCCGGTACAGCGCAGCCGGCTGGATGTCTGGCGCCACTTCCTGCAACCGGCTGGCGTTAGCCCGTCGCTGAAAAGCGTCGATAACACCCTACTGTTAATTCAGATGGTTGCGGCCCGCATGGGGATTGCGGCGCTGCCGCACTGGGTGGTGGAGAGTTTTGAGCGCCAGGGTTTGATCGTGACCAAAACCCTGGGCGAAGGATTGTGGAGCCGGCTGTATGCCGCCGTGCGCGACGGCGAACAGCGGCAGCCGGTGACAGAAGCGTTTATTCGCTCAGCGCGGAACCACGCTTGCGATCATCTACCGTTTGTGCGGAGCGCGGAGCGACCCAACGCCGATGTACCCACAACGAGGCCATTATCACCGCACCACCAATAATAAAACTCGGCCAGTGCGGCTGTTCCTGCCAGATAGCGAGGTTCACCAGTAACCCGGCAGGAACATGCACATTGTTCATGATGCCGAGCGTGCCCGCGTCCACCTGCGTGGCACCGTAGTTCCACATAAAGTAACCCAACCCGGACGCCACCACGCCCAGCCAAATCAGCACGCCCCACTGCAAGCTGGTGGTCGGCAATTTCTGCGGGTTGCCCATCGCAAACCACGCGATAACAGCCACCACCAGCGCGCCGAGATAGAACCAGGCGAAGGCGTTATGCTGCGGCATCGGGCGGGTTTCCATCAGGCGTTTATAGCCAACCATGCCAATAGCGAAGCTGATATTCGCCAGTTGCACCAGAATCAGGCCAATCCAGAAGTGATCGCTGACTTTGTCGTAGCGAATAATCGCCGCGCCAATCACCGCCAGCCCGGCGCTTAATGCGTAGCTCCAGCGCAGCCCGCGCTTGCTCAGCAGGTCGTAAATCAGCGTGACGTACAGCGGCGTGAAAACCGTAAACAGCAGGAATTCCGACACCGTTAAATAGAGATAAGCCTGGAAGCTGAACAGGTACATGATGCCGAGCTGCAATGCGCCGACCAGCATATACAAACCAATGGTTTTCAGGTTGTGCCCACGGGCGCGCAGAAAGGGTAAAAACACCAGCGCCGCCAGCCCCACGCGCATCAGCACGGAGAAATAGCTGTCGACATGACCGGCCAGGTATTCGCCAATCAGGCTAAAAGAGAAAGCCCACAGAATAGTGGTGATGATCAGTAACGCCACAATGAATGTCTCTCAGGGGGAAAGAACACGCATTGTAGCGAACTCAGTTACGCAAAGTTTGAATATTTAGTTGACGTCTGATTATGAAACAAACAGATGTCAATCTTATTCAAGAAACAGTTGGCGCAGGTATTTTGGTACGGCGTTGTCGGCGTTGGTGCCGATCACTTCCAGATCCGGATGCAGCTCCTTCAGGCGCTGATGTGCATTGCCCATGATGCAGCCTTTGCCAGCCATCGACAGCATTTCCGCATCGTTCATACCATCGCCAAATGCGATGCACTCTTTCAAACTGTAACCCAGCGCACCGGCAACCGCTTCCAGCGCATGGCCTTTGGAAACGCCACCGGCCATCACTTCCAGGCAGGTTAAGGTCGAGAAGCTGACGTTCACGCGATCGCCCCAGCGCGCGTTGATCGCCTGCTCCAGCGGCAGCAGTTTTTCGTGGCTTTCGCAGGAGAAAAAGACTTTGCTGATCCCTTCCGGCTCCAGCAAACCCGGCTCATATAGCGAGTACTGGAACACCGCTTCTTTGAAGAAACGCATCTCGTCCGGACGGTGGCGGTTCATAAACCACTCATCGTCGCGGTAAACGTTGGTGATGATATCCGGCTCGTTGTGCATCACGCCAAACAGATCGGCGGCGATATCGCGATCCAGATTATGGGTAAAGACCAGATTGCCCTCGGTGTCATGCACGCGCGCACCGTTGGAAGTGATCATATAGGCCTTGATGCCCAAATTGTCGCGGATTTGCCCGACATCAACATGGTGGCGGCCAGTGGCGAAGACAAAATTGACGCCGCGCGCGGTCAGCAGTTTTAACGTTTCCTTGGCGAAAGGCGACAGTGTGTGATCGGGGGAGAGCAACGTGCCATCTAAATCGGACGCAACAACCTGGTACATAAGAAAATTTAACCTCAATAATTCATCAGTTATGCCGATCGAAGAATTCGACGATGGCGTTGAGCGCGACTGAGCGCATAGCGTCCTTTTCGAAAAGGATCTCATGGTATGCGCCCTCTATGACAAGCGGTTTACCCCCTTCACAAGGGTGACCGGCTGCGGCGCGGAGTTCGCAGAAGCGTTGATGCATGCGGTTATCCACCACGTGCTCTTCCTCTGCCTGAATAATCAATGTCGGCGTGGCGTCTTTTGCCGCCCCCGCCAGCGCGTGTTCACCGGCCAGAATGCCTTCCCGCACCCAGTGCCAGGTTGGCCCGCCTACGCGCAGTGTTGGTTCATCCGCATAAAAGCGCACATTGCGCCGGTAGCGTTCGCGGCTGTGGGTCAGCACGTTAACGGCAAAAGGCAACGCGCGCCAGCTTCCGGTACCGATGGCATAACCATCGCGAATACGCGGGTAGCTTTCCGCCCAATTAAGTAATGGACGCACCATCCAATCAGGCAAGCGAATAATGATACCGAACATCGGTGCACACAGAGCAATCGCATCGCAGGCCTGCGGGTGACGCTGTAAAAAGAGCGTGGAGATCGCGCCGCCCATCGAATGCGCCAAAATATAGCGTTTACGCCACGGCCCGCTGGCGACTTCCTGATCCCAGAAGGCCGCTAAATCATCGACATAATCGCTGAAGTTGACCACATGACCACGATGCGCGTCGGCCAAAATGCGCCCGGAACGCCCCTGCCCCCGGTGATCGATAATCAGCACATCATAACCGAGGTGGAACAAGTCATACGCCAGCTCGGCGTATTTCACGTAACTTTCGATACGACCCGGGCAAATCACAATCACGCGATCGTTACTTTGCGCGCGAAAACGGACAAAGCTGACCGGCACATTGTCGACGCCAGTAAAAACCGCCTCTTCACGCGAATGCCAGAAATCCATCAGCGGCCCCATGGTAAAAGCCGCGAACGCTTTTTCTCTGGTTTCCCATGCTTTTTTTTGCCGAAACATCGGGATTTTGCCCCTTTTAGCCATGTAAAATCGTTTTTTTGTGACCAATAGCAAATTCCGCGGACATTCGCGTATTGTGGCACAAAATAAAACAATCAGGAATTTCTCATGACCTACGAATGGTGGCTCGCCTACCTGCTGGCAACTATTATTCTGAGTTTATCCCCCGGCGCGGGGGCAATTAACACCATGACCTCGTCCATTAGCCATAGTTATCGCGGCGCGGCCGCAGCGATTGCCGGGCAACAAACCGGCCTGGCGATTCAGGTTATTGTCGTTGGTGTTGGGTTGGGGACGCTTTTCTCACGTTCTTTGTTGGCATTTGAAGTGCTGAAATGGGCGGGCGTGGCGTATCTGATTTGGCTCGGCATTCAACAATGGCGTGCCGCAGGTGCCATTGATCTGACTGCGCTGGCCAATACACAATCACGCGGATGGCTCTTTAAACGTGCGCTGGTTGTGACCCTGACCAATCCAAAATCAATTGTCTTTCTCGCCGCTCTGTTTCCGCAATTTATCGTGCCGCAAGCTCCCCAGACAATGCAGTATGTCGTGCTTGGCACGACCATGATTGTGGTGGATATCATCGTCATGTCAGGTTATGCGGTGCTGGCGCAGCGCATTCGAATCTGGATTAAAAGCCCGGTGCAAATGAAATTGCTCAACAGGATATTCGGTTCGCTGTTTATTCTGGTGGGGATCTTATTGGCATCGACAAAGCATGCGTGAGCAGTGAGTGTTTGTCGGATGGCGGCTACGCCTTATCCGACCTACGGAATAGGTTGGTGGGATAAAAACTCGTAGGCCCGGTAAGCGAAGCGCCACCGGGCAATATCGCTTAACGGGAAATAATCAGATGAATGCCGAAGCCTGCAAACAGCGCACCAGCAAAGCCATCAATCCATTTTGCCAGGCGCTGGTAGCCACGGCGAATGCCCGGTAAGGCAAACAAGCTGGCGACCACGGTGAACCAGGCGAAGGTTTCCAGCGCAATCAGCACAAAAATGCCCCAACGCGCACTGGCGCCGACGCTGTCGCCAACAAACAGCGAGAACACCGAGCCAAAGTAGATAATCGCTTTCGGGTTGGCGAGGTTAGTCAGCAAACCTTTCACAAAGCTGCGCCCGCCTGCGGCCAGTTCGACCTGCGGCGCATCGGCGTTTTGCGCCTCTTTCTTCAGCGCGCCGCGCAGCATTTGGTAGCCCATCCAGCAGAGATAAAGGCCGCCGCCGACCATAATAATGTTATGCAGCCACGCCATCTTTTCGAGGATCAGGTTCAAGCCGAGCAGCGCAACGCCGGCCCACACCATAACGCCTGCGGTGATACCGAGTACGCCCATCATCGCTTCTTTGCGCGAACGGCTAACGGCAGTTTGTGAGACGAAGAAGAAGTCCGGGCCGGGGCTCATCAGCGCAACGATGTGCACAAGAGCCACGGTGAGAAAAAGCATTAACATAATTAACTCGCGGGAAAATAGTTCAGAGAGCGACTATCCTGGCACTTTTCCCGCAGGCTGACTACTCTTCTTCACCATCGGCATGGGCGCGGATCAGCGCCATAAATTTCTGGCCGAAACGCTCGAGTTTGCGCGTTCCCACGCCGTTTACGCTGAGCATTTCACCCGGCGACAGCGGCATCTGTTCCGCCATCTCAATCAGCGTCGCATCGTTAAACACCACATAAGGCGGGATATTCTCTTCGTCGGCAATCGCTTTGCGCAGCTTACGCAGCTTGGCGAACAGTTTGCGATCGTAATTGCCGACCGCCGCTTTCTGCATCACTTTCGATTTCAGCGCCACCATACGCGGCACGGCGAGCATCAGCGGCACTTCACCGCGCAGCACCGGACGCGCCGCGGCGGTCAGTTGCAGTGCGGAATGTTGAGCGATGTTTTGCGTGGCAAAGCCTAAGTGGATCAACTGGCGGATCACACTCACCCAATGTTCATGGCTGTGATCGCGCCCGATCCCATACACCGGCAGTTTGTCGTGGCCCATTTCGCGGATGCGTTGATTATTCGCCCCGCGCAGCACTTCCACCACATACCCCATGCCGAAGCGCTGGTTGACGCGATAAATCGCCGACAGCGCTTTTTGCGCGTCCTGTAAGCCGTCGTACTGACGCGGCGGATCGAGGCAGATATCGCAGTTGCCGCACGACTCCTGGCGTCCTTCGCCAAAATAGTTCAGCAGCACTAAGCGGCGGCAGGTTTGTGCTTCGGCAAACGCGCCCATCGCATTGAGTTTATGGCGCTCAATATCCTGTAGCGGCCCGGCTGCCTTCTCTTCCAGGCAGCGGCGCAGCCACGCCATATCCGCCGGATCGTAAAACAGCATCGCTTCTGCGGGTAGGCCATCACGCCCGGCGCGGCCGGTTTCCTGATAATAAGATTCGATATTGCGGGGAATGTCGAAATGCACGACAAAGCGCACGTTGGGCTTGTTGATGCCCATGCCGAACGCGACCGTCGCCACCACGATTTGCAGATCGTCGCGCTGGAACTGCTCCTGCACGCGCGCCCGGACGTCATTTTCCAGCCCGGCGTGATACGCCGCCGCGCTAAAACCACGGCTTTGCAGACGCGCGGCGGTGTCTTCCACTTTCGCGCGACTGTTACAGTAAACAATGCCGCATTTGCCGCGCTGCTCCTGCACATAGCGCAGCAACTGATCGAGCGGCTTAAATTTTTCCATCAGCATGTAGCGGATGTTCGGGCGATCGAAACTGCTGACCTGAATCAGCGGATCGTTTAACCCCAGCAGGCGTTCAATGTCGCGGCGCGTGGTGTCATCGGCCGTCGCAGTCAGCGCCATAAACGGCACCGCAGGCAACATTTGGCGTAGCTGGCCAAGCGCGGCGTATTCCGGGCGGAAATCGTGTCCCCATTGGGAAATACAGTGTGCTTCGTCCACGGCGAGAAGCACCGGGTTCCACTGGCGAAGCTGGTCGAGGAAGTTATCGAGCATCAAGCGCTCGGGGGCGATATAGAGCAGGCGAATTTGCCCGTTGCGACAGCCGTTAACCACGTCAAACTGCTGTTCACGGCTTTGCGTGGAGTTCAGGCAGGCTGCGGCAACGCCGTTGGCGAGCAATTGGTCGACTTGATCTTTCATCAACGAGATCAGCGGTGATACCACCACCGTCAGGCCATCTAAAACCAGCGCCGGAATTTGATAACACAGCGATTTGCCGCCGCCGGTCGGCATCACCACCAGGCAGTCGCGACCACCGAGCACAGTGTCGATGATATCTTCTTGGCCCGGGCGGAACTGCTGGTAGCCAAAGGTTTCTTGCAAAACCTGTTTAGCCAGCGATTCCTGATTCAATACTTCCGCCTGTGCCACAATGACCCCATTTGCCTGAAATAAAAACAGGCGCTATTTTCAGCGCCTGCGCCAGAAACTGCAATGCTTTAAAACAGATCGTTGAGCATCACGCCCACACCGACACGCGTTTGATTGTAATTGTAGTCAATCAGCGATTCGCCATAGCCGCTGTAAACCTGGGTATAGAGACGAACGTGTTTGCTGACCGGGTAGCTTAGGCCAATTTCCGCGCCGCCGTAACCGGTATTCCAGTTGTACTGGCCTTTGGCGCTGAGGATCGCTTCGCCAATCTGGTAACCGATTTTCAGTTGGTAATAACCCATATATTTGGTGATGTCCGGGTTGTCATCGGTTGAGCCCACCACATACCACGGTTTCACTTCCACCAGCCAGTTGCCGTTTTGCGCCATCAAACGCGTGTAAACGCGGTTCCAACTGCGTGACGTCGGATCGGAGCGGCCATTTGAATCGTGGTTGTAACCAAACTCCACATCGCGCAGCGTCCAGCCGGCAAATTCATAATCCGTGGCGAAACCGAGGAACAACTGTGGTTCGTAGTTGGTTTCGCGGAAGGGGGAAGACTCGCCGCTGTTGGAGAGTTGCCACCAGGATTTTTGTGTATAGGACGCGCCGAGCACCGAGTTCGGCCCAATAATGCCGCGCCAGAACGGGAACGCCAGGCTGAGCTGGAACTTCACTTCATCTTTACGCGCGTTATCAGACCAGTTGTAAGAACGGATCGCTTCTTTGTTCAGGTCGCTGGTATCGGTATAGATAAGGTAATTGGATTCATACGGATAGAGCGTGAATGGATTGTCGTGTTCCTGCAATAAGTTGGCGATGATGCTGCCGCGTACGGCGGGCGCATCGTGCACTTCTTTTATTGTCGCTTCTTGTGCGTGTGCCACAAACGGCAGTGCAAGCACTGCGAAAAACCAACCCAGATAGGTCCGCATCGGTTTAATGCTCCCGAATTATTGTTGAAGTGAAGTATTTCCCCGCAGGTATTCTACATATTTATTGAGTAACTGCTCATGAATCGGTGCTTAAAGTAGCAATCAACAAACAAAGAGCATAAAATCAACATTCTGTTAACTCATCGGATCAGATCGTTATGTCAGCCGTTCTCACAGCGGATCAAGCCCTGCAATTGGTGGGCGAGATTTTTGTCTATCACATGCCCTTTAACCGTGCGTTAGGCCTTGAGCTGGAGCGTTATGAAAAAGAGTACGCTCAGTTGAATTTCAATAACCAGCCGATGATGGTCGGTAACTGGGCGCAAAGTATTTTACACGGCGGTGTGATCGCCTCCGCGCTGGATGTCGCCGCCGGTTTAGTCTGTGTTGGCAGCACCTTAACCCGCCATGAAACCATCAGTGAAGACGAGCTGCGCCAGCGTTTATCGCGCATGGGCACCATTGATTTGCGCGTCGATTATCTGCGCCCTGGGCGCGGAACGCGCTTTACCGCCAGCAGCAGTTTGCTGCGCGCAGGCAATAAAGTCGCCGTCGCCCGCGTCGAGTTGCATAACGAAGAAAAAATGCACATCGCCAGCGCGACTGCCACCTATATGGTGGGGTGAGCCAGTCTGCAAAATCAGGTAACATGCGTTAACTTTTTAGCAACGAGTTTTCCTGATGGATCCTAAACAAACGCGGCTTGGCGTGTTACTCGCTCTGGCCGCTTATTTCATTTGGGGCGTCGCCCCGGCTTATTTCAAAGTTATCTGGTATGTTCCCGCCAACGAAATTCTGACCCATCGCATTATCTGGTCGTTCTTCTTTATGCTGGCGCTCATCAGTGTGAGCCGCCAGTGGCGAAGCGTGAAAACGCTGCTGCAAACACCGAAGAAGATTTTCCTACTGGCGCTAAGCGCGGTGCTGATTGGCGGCAACTGGCTGCTGTTTATCTGGGCGGTAAACCATAACCATATGCTGGAAGCCAGCCTCGGTTACTTTATTAACCCGCTGGTGAATATTCTGCTGGGCATGCTGTTTTTGGGTGAGCGTTTTCGCCGTATGCAGTGGCTGGCAGTGTTGCTTGCCGCGATCGGTGTGCTGGTGCAGTTGTGGACGTTTGGCTCGCTACCGATCATCGCGCTTGGCCTCGCTTTTAGCTTTGCGTTCTACGGCTTAATACGCAAAAAGATTGCCGTCGACGCGCAAACCGGCATGTTGGTGGAAACCTTATGGTTGCTGCCGGTGGCGGCGATTTGGTTATTCGGCATTACCGACAGCCCGACCAGCCATATGGGGCAAAACAGTTTGTCGCTGAACCTGCTGCTGATGGCCGCTGGCGTCATTACGACCATTCCACTACTGTGTTTTACCGGTGCGGCGACGCGCCTTCGCCTGTCGACGCTGGGTTTCTTTCAGTACATTGGCCCAACGCTGATGTTCCTGCTGGCCGTGGTCTTTTACGGTGAGCATCCTGGCCCGGATAAGATGGTGACCTTTGGCTTTATCTGGGCGGCGCTGGCGATTTTTGTTATGGATGCGATTTATACCCAGCGCGGTTTACGTAAAAGCCGCTAATTTCCCTTACGCATCGCATTAAACGGGCGGGATTCTCCGCCCGTTACCTACAAATATTCGGGGTTAATGGCTCGTCGCGTCGCATATTCATTCACTGAATGGTATGTTTTCCGTTCCGTAATTTGCACTATTCAGGATGAATTCGTGATGATTGGCAGGATTTTTTTGCCTTCCGGCTTTGCGTGCCTCACACGTGGGCCGTATATCCTTGCGTATGTGCTTCTGCATGTAATCTATTTTGCTGTCGCATTTAATGTGGATGAATTTCTCGTCCCGCTTGTGCTGTGCATGCTGCTTTATACGTATCTGAAAGTGAATATTAATGCGCAACGTGGCAGAGATAGCGGATTAAAGGCTCGCTATGTCGTTATTTTGTCGGTGTTAATTTACCTGGGATGCGCCGTGATGGGCTTCTTTTTCGGGGACGACTGCGCCAGCCTCGCTGTTCGCATTAATATCGGTTTCGATCTGCTGGTCTTTTTTATGTTTCTTCTCGCGCCCACACAGTTAAAAACAACAAACTAACCCGCTATGCAGGATTCAAATTTTAAGGAGAGAAAAATGAGCGTTAACAACGAATACGACTATCAGAATGACAATGCATTGAGCGAAAAATGGAAGTTTCGTTTTGCCTTTTTTGAGAAAAATGGCTTGCCGAACTTCTGGGGTCCAACCCCTGCCTGGAAGGCGGCATTCAAAGAAATGACTTTTGGTCAGAAAGTGAAAGTCTCTTTTAACTTCTTCGCTTACTTTTTCTCTTTCATTTATCTGCTGATCATCGGCTTGTGGAAAAAAGCGGTATTAGTGCTTCTGCTTAACCTGGTGGTTATTTTCATCATCGCCGTTTCCGACCTGAACTTCCTCGGCTATGTGGTGAATCTCTTCACCGCCATGCGGGCAAACATATGGTTTTACGAGTACAAGGTGAAAGGCAAACAAGACTGGAGCCTGTAGGTTCAGCGTTTATGCCGGGTGGCGGCTATGCCTTACCCGGCCTACAAGATCGGCAATATCAACACGTTGCGAACCTTTCTGTAGGCCTGATAAGCGAAGCGCCATCAGGCAGCAGGTTTGCCATGGGCTTTAAGGTTCAGCGTGATGCTGAACCTTTTTTATTACAGCCAGTTACGGCGTTTGAAGTAGAGGTATGGCGCAAGGCCGGCGAGGATCATAAAGACAATCGCGCCAGGATAACCGAAGCTCCAGTGCAGCTCGGGCATAAACTCGAAGTTCATCCCGTAGCTGGAGGCCACCAATGTTGGCGGCAGGAACACCACAGACACCACCGAGAAGATCTTGATAATGCGGTTCTGCTCGATGTTGATGAAACCCATGGCCGCCTGCATCAGGAAGTTCACTTTCTGGAACAGGGATTCGTTGTGCGGCAGCAGGGATTCGATATCGCGCAGGATCTCACGCGCTTGCTCCAGTTGACCGGACGGTAAACGCGCCTTGCGCACCAGGAAGTTCAGCGCGCGCTGGGTATCCATCAGACACAAACGCACCTTCCAGCCGATATCTTCCTGCTCCGCCAGCGTCGAGAGCGCGTCGTCATACTCATCGCCCTGCTGGCCTTCCATAATGACGCGGCTCAGTTTTTCCAGATCGCTGTAGATGTTTTCGATTTCATCCGCCAGTTGTTCGATTTTGGTTTCGAACAAATCCAGCAGCAGTTCGTAGGCGTTGCCATCGACCATTTCCTGGCTGCGGGCACGCATGCGGTAAAGGCGAAACGCAGGCAGCTCGCGTTCACGCAGGGTGAACAAGCGGCCTTCGCGGATGGTGAATGCAACGGTTGAGTTGCCTGCATGATCTTCCGCGTCCTCATAAAAGAAGAAGGAGTGGATGTGCAGGCCGTCTTCGTCTTCAAAAAAACGCGCCGACGCTTCGATGTCTTCCAGTTCAGGTCGGGTTGCCAGGTTCTGGCCCAATTCCGTTTGCACGCGGGAACGTTCTTCGTCGTCCGGCTCGACCAAATCAACCCAAACAGAGCTGGCGAGGTGTTTGATTTCGTCAGCCTCAAGGCGGGTTAAACGATTGTTTTCCAGTTGAAATGCGCTCAGCATGGCCGGGACTCCCAATGCAAAAAATATCGGACAGTTCGCAGGGCACACAAGAAACAAATTGGGTTTCAGACCATTAAACAGTCTGACTCAGCGCGACGGGGATAAAGCGGGTCGCTGACAACCTCTAAGGCCATCAGCATGAGGAGATAGCCTTAGGAGTTGTTCCTGAAATCCAGGAAATTGAGCCAGCATCTACTGGGTGTGTCCAAGGCGAATGTCCTCTTAGCGTGATCGTGCGCGCATGTTACGCCAGCACTCATGAGGCGTCAACTCGCAACGAAACGCTAAAGAGCAATATTTGCCCTTAAGCGTATAAGGCTAGCAGAACATTACAAAATAATGATATTTTTCTGAAAGTTAGACTGTTTCAAGCTTCGCATAAGCGGCCACCAGCCATTTGATACCCTGCCCCTGGAACGCCACTTGTAAGCGGCTATGCTCGCCGCTTCCTTCCATATTCACCACCGTGCCTTCGCCGAATTTCGCATGGCGCACACGCTGGCCGAGCTTATAACCGGTATCGTTCGCCACCACCGGCGTTCCCATCCGCTGATGGCTGACCGGGCGGCTGACGCTGGCGCGTAAACGCACCTCTTCCACACACGCTTCCGGCAATTCGCCGATAAAGCGCGACGGACGGTGATAAACCTCTTTGCCGTACAGACGGCGTGTTTCCGCGTAGGTTAAGGTCAGTTTTTGCATCGCACGTGTCACGCCAACATACGCCAGACGGCGTTCTTCTTCGAGGCGACCGCCTTCGTCCAGCGACATCTGGCTCGGGAACATGCCCTCTTCCACGCCAACAATAAACACCTGCGGGAATTCGAGGCCTTTTGCCGAGTGCAGCGTCATTAATTGCACCGCATCCTGCCAGGTGTCCGCCTGCCCCTCGCCCGCTTCCAGCGCAGCGTGAGAGAGAAACGCCTGTAACGGCATTAAATCTTCATCTTCTTCGTTGTAGCTGAACTGGCGCGTCGCGGTCACCAGTTCCTCTAAGTTCTCGATTCGCGTCTGACCTTTTTCGCCCTTCTCCTGCTCGTACATCATGCGCAAGCCGGAATCGCTGATGACACGGTCGGTTTGCACGTGCAACGGCATATCGGCTGTCTCTTGCGCCAGCGCGTCAATCAATTCAAGGAAACGTTGCAGCGCACTGGCTGCGCGACCTGCCAGCGCTTTTTCTTGCAGCAATTCACGCGTGGCCTGCCAGAGAGTTAACTGTCGTTCGCGGGAAGCCTGGCGCACCACATCCAATGTGCGATCGCCAATGCCGCGCGTCGGCGTGTTCACCACGCGCTCATAAGCGGCATCGTCATTGCGGTTGGCAATCAGGCGCAGGTAAGCGAGTGCATCTTTGATTTCCTGACGTTCGAAGAAACGCATGCCGCCATAAATGCGGTACGGCATGCTGGCCTGCAATAACGCCTCTTCCAGCACACGCGATTGGGCGTTGCTGCGATAAAGAATGGCGCACTGCGTCAGTTGCCCGCCGTTGTCCTGCCAGGCTTTAATGCGGTTGACCACAAAGCGCGCTTCATCCAACTCGTTAAAGGCGCAGTAAAGGGAGATCGGTTCGCCATCAACACCTTCGGTCCACAGCTTTTTACCCAAACGCCCGTTGTTGTTCTCAATCAGGGCGTTCGCGGCGCTCAGAATATTGCTGGTGGAGCGGTAGTTTTGCTCCAGGCGGATGGTTTCGGCGCCGGGGAAATCCTTGAGAAAGCGTTGGATGTTTTCCACCTGCGCACCGCGCCAGCCGTAAATCGACTGATCATCGTCGCCGACGATCATCACTTTGCCGGTATCGCCCGCCAGCAGGCGGATCCACGCGTATTGAATGTTGTTAGTATCCTGGAATTCGTCCACCAGGATATTGGTAAAACGTTCCCGATAGTGCTGCAAAATATGCGGCTTGTTCAGCCACAACTCATGCGCGCGCAGCAGCAGCTCGGCGAAGTCCACCAGCCCTGCGCGATCGCACGCTTCCTGGTAAGCCTGGTAGACTTTCTGCCAGGTTTGCTCCACCGGGTTGCCGAAGCTTTGAATATGATGCGGGCGAATGCCTTCATCTTTTTGGCCGTTGATGTACCACATCGCCTGGCGCGGCGGCCACTGCTTCTCGTCGAGGTTCATCGCCTTGATCAGACGTTTCAACAAGCGCAGTTGATCTTCGCTATCGAGGATCTGGAAATCTTGCGGCAGGTTGGCGTCCATATGGTGAGCGCGCAGCAGGCGGTGCGCCAGCCCGTGGAAAGTGCCGACCCACATGCCGCCCTGGGTGGTGCCCATTAACTGGCCGATGCGGTGGCGCATTTCCGCCGCCGCTTTGTTGGTAAAGGTGACCGCCATAATGGAGTATGGCGAGCAGTTTTCGACGGTCATCAGCCATGCGATACGGTGCACCAGCACGCGCGTCTTGCCGCTTCCCGCTCCCGCCAGCACCAGCATATTGCTGCGTGTCGCCGCTACGGCGTCGCGCTGTTTGTCATTGAGGCTGTCGAGCAGATAAGAAACGTCCATAGGTACCGTCGCGTTGTAATCAGGAAAAGAACGAAACGCCCAGTGGCGCTTCGCTTACCGGGGCTACGTCACCGTAGGGCGGAAAAGCGCAGCGCCATCCGCCAAAACCCTGGTATTTTATACAGAACAATTGGTGATTATATCAGCGTCGTGAGGGATGCCAACCGCGAAATTTCGATATGCGGTAACAAGCGGCTGTCGCTGGCTTGCAGCAAATCCGCGCCTTCGGGTTTGATCCAACAGGCCTGCATGCCGCAGCGGATCGCCCCGGCCACATCGGTCGTCAGATCGTCGCCCACATGCAGAATATCGCCAGGGGCGACATCCAGACGCTCAGCGGCCAGGTGATACATATCGTGGAACGGTTTTGAGCGCCCGTCCGGCCCGGCGCGCAGCACAAATTTGAAGTATTCGCCGAGGCCAAACAGCTCCGGCTGTGCATTGCCGTTGGTGATCGCCACCAGCGGCCATTTTTCAGCCAGCTTTGCCAGCGTGTCATGGGTTTCTTCCGGCACATCAATGCGGCTACGCCATTTGGCAAAGTTAGCCATTGAGGCTTCCGCGCCCGCCGCGGCTTCTTCTTCCGTCAGCCCGGCGTCCAGCATCGCGCGTTCTACCGCGCGCCGCCGCCACTCCGTCACATCGTGATAGATATCAGGTTCGGTTTCGCGCAGCGACTGGCGAAGGCGCTGAAATTCGGTGTTTTCGAAGCCATTGAGCGCCGGATGGTAACGTCGCACAAACGCCAGCGCTTCTTGCTCTGTACGCTGGATCACCAGCCGGTTGTCATAAAGAGTGTCGTCCAGGTCGAAGGTGATCGCAGAGATCTGACCTAATGGGCGGTAAAAACGCATTATTTCCCCCGTTTAGCGCGCGGATGCGCCGCATCGTATACCGAAGCAAGGTGTTGAAAATCAAGGTGGGTATAGATTTGTGTGGTGGACAAATTGGCGTGCCCGAGCAGCTCCTGCACGCCGCGCAGATCGCCGCTCGATTCGAGCATATGTGTGGCAAATGAGTGGCGCAGTTTATGGGGATGCACGTGGCTGTTCAGCCCCTGTTTGATTCCCCATTCGGCGAAACGTTTTTGCACGTTGCGCGCCGAAATACGCTTGCCCATTTTCGACAAGAATAGCGCGTCTTCTTCAGCGCCAAACAGCGCGCGCAGATCCAACCAGTGTTCAATCCAGGTCACGGCGCTGCGGCCAATCGGCAAACGGCGCTCTTTGCTGCCTTTGCCCAGCACCCACACTTCGCCGCTTTCCAAATCCAGATGTTTGATATCCAGATTCACCAGTTCAGACAGACGCAGGCCTGCACCGTACATCACTTCGAGCATTGCCCGGTCACGCACCGCCAGCGGATCGTTGATATCAATATCCAGCAGCCGGTTAACATCATCGACGTCGATATTTTTTGGCAGATGGCGCGGCGCTTTCGGCGCGGAAATACCTTTGGCCGGGTTCGCGGACAACTCGTCCTGGCTCACCATCCAGTCAAAGAAACTGCGCAACGCCGAAAGGCGCAACGCGAGACTTGCCGCGCCGAGGCCTTTACGCCGGCTGCGCGTTGCAATTGATCGCACCATCGCAGCATCACATTGTTGCCAGCTTTTTAAACCGATCTCGTCGACCAAAGCAATGATGGCATCAAGCTGACGCTGATAATTAAGCAGAGTGATGGGGCTGAGCTGGCGTTCAGCGCTCAGGTAGCGCAGAAACCGGGTGACGGGCAGTGAAAGCGGAGAGCCGGTCATACGCGTTCGATCCAGCGCTGTAGCAGATCCGGTAACATCTGCGCGATCTCCTCCAGCAACTGCGTGCCCTGGCCTTGCTGATAATGGTGCACATCGCGGCTGCTGAACAGTACGACACCCAGAGAGCCATCCGGTCCCATCAACGACATCGCCACCGAGCCGATCGCTTTCGCTTCGGGCAACAACAGCAACAGTTCCGGCCCGTTTAACGATCCGAGATAGTGGTGTTGGTGGCCCAAACGCTGGATGCGCAGCGGTTCAAATGCCTGGCGAGACAGCGCGAGATGGGTATAGCTTGATGGCGCGCCAAGACGCCAGCGGTCAGGAAACAGGCGGATGGTCGCGCCTGCCAGCCCCAAATCACGCGCCCAGCGATGGAAGCGGTTAAGCATCTCATCCAAGCTTGTGGCCGAGGCCAGCCGCCCCTGCAAACGCAGCAAGCGATAAAACAGGCCTTCATTGGCGCTTGCCTGTTCCACCAGCATCGTCATGTTCTCTTCCAGCACATTAATATGATTGCGCGAGCGCGCCATGTGCCATTCCACCAGAGAAACTGTGTCGCGCACCGCGTGCGGCACGCGCATCTGTTCCACCAGCCGCGAGTTGCGGATAAAGAAATCAGGATTGCGCAGTAAATACTCCACAACGGCCTGATCTTCCAGTTCCGTCAGCGTGTCCTGTAGTTCTTCCCCTGGTTGCTTCATAGATGAATAAACCCGTCGTAGACATGTGCCGCCGGGCCAGTCATAAACAACGGTTGGCCCGGTCCTTTCCATGCGATATCAAGTCGACCGCCTGGTAACTCCACACGAACGCTTTCTGCCAGTAAACCTTGCTGAATACCAATGGCGACCGCAGCGCAGGCACCGCTCCCGCAGGCCTGGGTTTCACCGGCGCCACGCTCGTAGACGCGCAGGCGAATATGATCCGGTTGCACGACCTGCATAAAGCCGATATTGGCGCGTTCGGGAAAACGTTCATGGCTTTCCATCACCGGCCCTAGCGTTTCCACTGGCGCGGTATCCACGTCATCGACCTGAATCACACAGTGAGGGTTGCCCATCGATACGACGCCACACAACACGGTTTGTTCCGCCACGCGCATAATATAGGTCTTTTCGGCTTTGTTGGCGCGAAACGGCACGTGCGACGGTTCGAAGTTGGGCTCGCCCATGTTAACGCGCACCAGTTCGTCTTCCGTTACGCTCAATACCATACGACCGTTCGCCGTACTGACGCGAATGTCACGTTTATTGGTTAAGCCTTTCAGACGGACGAAACGCGCGAAACAGCGCGCGCCGTTGCCGCACTGCGACACTTCGCTGCCATCGGCATTAAAAATACGGTAGTGAAAATCAAGCTCGGGATCGTACGGAGGTTCAACCACCAACAGTTGATCAAACCCAACGCCAAGATGGCGATCCGCCAGGCGGCGGATCAGCTCCGGGGAGAAAAAGACATTCTGCGTCACCGCGTCGACGACCATAAAATCGTTGCCCAGGCCATGCATTTTTGAGAACTGCATCATCTACTCCATTTACGCGGATACAGAACAGTGGCGTCAGTAATTCACTTGCGTCGGCGAGCCGCTATCGCCCCGATCGTTGCTGTCCGGGGTGGTCGTCTCGATGGTATTTTCCGGGTTTTTGGTCGGCGGTGGCGCGGTTTTATCTGCCGGAGGGAAGTAAAGCGGCCCTTTCAGACCACAACCCGTTAAGCTGAACAGAGTCAGCAATACGGCCAGCGTGCGAAACACATCTTTCATTATCGTTGCCTGTAAGTTCGTTCTTTTCTGCGCTCTATCATCGCAGGAGAAGACACAAAAGCAAGACTTTGCGCGTTTAGGGCAACGGGAAATGTTTCGCGTTATACTGCTGCCATCATAAAAAACGGGAATGCAGAATGAACGACAGTGAATTTCATCGCCTCGCCGACGGCCTGTGGCTCACCATTGAAGAACGCCTGGATGACTGGGACGGCGATAGCGATATCGACTGCGAAATCAATGGTGGCGTGTTAACCATTAGCTTTGAAAACGGCAGCAAAATCATCATTAATCGCCAGGAGCCACTACACCAGGTGTGGCTGGCGACCAAACAAGGTGGATACCATTTTAATCTGAAAGGTGACGAATGGGTTTGCGACCGCAGCGGCGAAACCTTCTGGGATCTGCTGGAACAGGCGGCAAGCCAACAAGCGGGTGAAACGGTGAGTTTCCGCTAATCTCTGTTGCCCGGGCAACCGGGCACATTTTAAGAGAAGTACTGCTGTAAGAGCGGCGCGTCACTGTCTTGATTGGCCGGTGTCGCGGTGCTGATCGCCTGATTGCGGAACGGGATCACCTGCGCGCGTCCTTCGACATTCACAATCTGGTAGAACTGCGGCAAGTTGAAGTTGATAAAGCTTGAGCCGTAGGTGAAACGGTCATGGGATGACGAGAAGAAGCGGCTAACATCCCGCACCAGCTCCTCTTTGCTGCCTTCGCAGTGGTGATAGACTTCCGCGCGATTGCTCTCATCCAGAATATAGATGTTGAAGCCCTCTTCGCCGGTCTCCTCAAAGAAGAACTGAATAATCCCTTCGCTGGCGAAACCGTCGACCACCGCCGGTAATTTAACGTGATTGGTTTCAACCTGCACTGAAAGCCCGTGCAGCTTGTTGTGCGAAATCGCGCCGTAGAACTCGATGGCGTTTTCCAGCTTCTGCACCGACACATTCAGCCGCTCGAAGAACAGCCCCCAGGTCTGGCCGGCGACACGCAGCGCTTTGAAACGCCCGGTTTCCTGCCGCGTACTGGAAAGCCGCAACTCAACGCATTCGGAAACCAACTGCTGCACGCGCGTGCGGATAAGACCGCGCAAATGCTGACTGTAACAGAACACTTCTACGCTATCCGGCGGCGAGGCGTCCTGATGCATTTTGCCAAGAATGGTTTTCAGCGCTTCAATCATCGCCTGCTCGCCGTTGAAATGCAGGGTACGCACCTCATTCCACGAGTTGCGATACAGCAGATCGACGCTGCCCACCAGGCAGTTTTGCTGCTCGCCAAAGCTGAACACATCAAGCTTACGGAAATCAAAATGCACCACCTGGTTACGGAACGCCGCAGTCGGGTCGTATTCCAGGTTCACAATGATCGCCAGATGGCGAATTTCACATGGGCTGTAGAGCGCTTTCGGCGTCGGCGCGGGCAAACGCAGCGGGAAGTGGTGCGAAACATCGGCGACCATTTCCTGCAACTTAGGCAAATCGACAATGCCGTTGCCCTTGATAAACAGATGCGTACGCGACGTCAGCAGGCCATTAAACCACGCCCAGGCCACCAGCTTATTCAGATAGCGGTTATATTCGAGCGGCTGATGGCTGACGATGGAATCCATGTTCGGCGCGCGGTTGTACAAGTACCAACCTGTGCGGTTGGCACGGCCCGGCGGCACATGAATAAAGGTTAAATTCGGTTCGGAGAGATCCGGCGAAATCTGCGGGTTCACCAGCGTGACTTTGCCCGGCAGCGCTTCAAACGCCGCGTACAGTTTACGGGTTAACACACCGATATCCTGCGGGCTGGCGGAAACGCTCAGATTATTACGGCGGGCAAAGCGGATCAGGTTGCGGTAGCTCTGCATCATGGCATCAAGCAATTCGTTGTGCGCTTCGCGCACCTGATCGATTTTCCAGTTCGCGCGGTTATCCAGCATCGCTACGCGCGCATCTTCCCAACCCCACTCTTTCACCAATTGCGTGATCACTTCACGACGCCAGCCAACGCAGGCGCGCTCGCGGCTCAGTTTCTCGCACACTTTCAGGTAGAAACAGCGGCGCACCAGATCAAGACGCGTGGTGTCTTCAATGGCCGTCAGGTAGTGGGTTACGCGTTCCAGCATCATGCAGTAGTGATCAAGACCGAAAGAGACGATCTCGCCATCATGCAGGCGCTGTTTGATATCTTTTGCCAGCAGGTGTGTATTGGGATATTCCCAGGAATAGGCTTCGAGCAGCAGGGTTTTCAACACCGCTTTGTACGGCGAGTCGATACTTTTATAGAGCTGCCACAGGCTAGCGCCGAAATACTCTTCGGCAGAAAGTGAGCTTAAACCGCCCAGATCTAGCCATTCGTTAGGTGTCAGCACGCCCTGTGCGTAGAGCGTCATTACATAATCGTCATAATGCTCTTCTTCATCACACGGCACCATATTCCACAGAATACGTTTACCGGCCAGGCACACGGCGGTGCGGTAAAATTCGTCGAGCAACAAGATATGCTGCGTCGAACCGCAGTCTTCGCCGCCAAGACTGCCGCTTTCGTTATGACGGAAACGGTTCTCATCAATCAGGAAGAAGCTGACTTCCACGCCCAGTGACGCCGCCCAGCTTTCCAGCAGGCTGCACTTACGCTGTAACAGTTGGCGCTCTTCATTATCGAGCCAGGATTGATGGCAGACCCAGATGTCCAGGTCAGAGGAACAGCTTTGCCCAACCGAAGAGGTGCTGCCCATGGAGTAAACGCCTGTTATCGGCAGTTCGCCTTTTGGCGACTCCTGCGCAGACATGCCACGGTGCAATTCGAGTTCGTTCAGGTAGTGAAGTTGGTTTTCATCAGGCGTGTAAAGGCAAATGCCCTGGGGAACGTTACCTTCGAGGTAACCCGGCATCAGCGGATGATGATAGTGCAGTAATGTCGGCAGCAGACTGTATACCTGCTGAAAAGCAGGGCCCATGGCAGCAAGCGCGCGATCCACACGCAGTTGATTGATGGCATCCAGTCGCTGTTTTAGCGTCTCAATATAGAGGTACAAGACATATCGCCTGATGTTCATACACGTTTTTCAAGCCGATGTTTTGTAGGCTGCAGCTTGAATAATGTTGTGTATACAGAGAATCCAAAAGTAGCCGTTGCCAATTTTTCGACTTTATCGTTATGGGAGTACAGACGAAAAAATGGTCTAAAACGTGATCAATTTAACACCTTGCTCATTGACCGTAAAGAAAGATGCGCTACAAACCAGTGTAGCATTAAATGCTCTGTGTAAATTCCGAATTACAGCCCGCGCTACGCTTGTTCGGCGGGGATGTCACGCCCTCGTCCCGGCAATCCACCGCGAACACTGACACCCCTTTGCAACAATGTTAGGATGAGCGGCGGACGATAACGACGGTACCAAGCATGTTAGACAATGTTTTAAGAATTGCCACACGACAAAGCCCTCTTGCGCTTTGGCAAGCACATTACGTAAAAGAACGCCTCGAAGCGAGCCATCCGGGGCTGACCGTTGAACTGGTGCCGATGGTTACCCGGGGAGACGTGATCCTCGATACCCCGTTGGCGAAAGTCGGCGGCAAGGGCCTGTTTGTAAAAGAACTTGAGCTGGCACTGCTTGAGAACCGCGCCGATATCGCCGTGCACTCCATGAAAGATGTGCCGGTCGATTTCCCTGAAGGGCTTGGCCTGGTCACTATTTGCGAACGCGACGATCCGCGCGATGCGTTTGTGTCGAACCGCTACACTTCGCTGGATGAACTGCCTGTCGGCAGCATCGTTGGCACGTCCAGTTTACGCCGCCAATGTCAGTTGGCAGAACTGCGCCCGGACCTGGTGATCCGTTCCCTGCGCGGGAATGTCGGCACCCGGCTGAGTAAACTGGATAACGGTGAATACGACGCCATTATTCTTGCTGTCGCGGGACTCAACCGCCTGGGGCTAAATGATCGCGTGCGTCTGGCGCTGCCGCCTGAAATTTCCCTGCCAGCAGTAGGCCAGGGTGCGGTTGGCGTGGAATGTCGCCTCGATGATGCACGAACTCGCGCACTGTTACAGCCCCTGAATCATGATGACACCGCTGTTCGCGTGAAAGCTGAACGCGCGATGAATACTCGCCTTGAAGGCGGTTGTCAGGTACCTATTGGCAGTTATGCTGAACTGATTGATGGCGAAATCTGGCTGCGCGGGTTAGTGGGTTCACCCGATGGATCCACAATGGTGCGCGGCGAGCGTCGCGGCCGCCTGGCCGATGCCGAACAACTTGGCGTTTCACTGGCCGAAGAGTTACTGGATAACGGCGCGCGCGCTATCTTGGCCGATGTTTATAACGGAGATGCCCCTGCATGAGTATCCTTGTCACCCGCCCGTCTCCCGCTGGGGAAGAGTTAGTGAGCCGTCTGCGCACACTGGGGCTGGTGGCCTGGAGCTTTCCGTTGATCGAATTCACGCCGGGCCGTGAGCTACCTTCCCTGCCCGGTCGGCTTGCCGCTTTAGGCGCGGACGATATGATTTTTGTCCTGTCGCAGCATGCGGTGAACTTCGCCCATGCGCATCTACAGCAGGCTGGCCTGCGTTTTCCTACCGAACCCCACTATTTCGCCATCGGGCGCAGCACTGCGCTGGCGTTACATACCGTCAGTGGCATCGACGTGCGCTATCCGCATGACCGGGAAACCAGTGAAGTGTTGCTACAATTACCTGAATTGCAAGGTGTTCAGGGCAAGCATGCGCTAATCTTACGGGGTAACGGCGGTCGCGAATTGTTGGCGGAAACGCTGGCCGAGCGCGGTGTAAATGTTGAATTTTGTGAATGTTATCAACGCAGTGCGAAATTTTATGACGGTGCAGAAGAAGCGATGCGCTGGCATACCCGTGGTGTGACGACGCTTGTGGTCACCAGCGGCGAAATGATGCAGCAACTGTTTTCACTTATTCCTCCCTGGTATCGGGAGAACTGGTTACTTCGCTGCCGCCTGATTGTGGTAAGCGAACGTCTGGCGCACCTCGCCCGGGAACTGGGCTGGCAGGATATTCTGGTCGCTGACAATGCCGACAACGATGCGCTGCTTCGCGCATTACAATAACTCTCATAATGGGAAGCCATAATGACGGAACACGAAAACTCCTCCGCCGTGGTTGAAGAAACCAAAGCAGCAGACGGCGCAACGCCGCCGCCGAAAAAAGCAGAGAAGAACACACGCGCTAACAGGACCAGCCTTGCGCTAAGCGCGATTGCCATCGCCATTGCGCTGGCATCGGGCGCTGGGCTTTATGGCTGGGTGAAGCAGCAAACCGCAACCTTGCACACCAATAATGGCGAAATCGCCAATCAGGTCATCGCGCTACAGCAGGCGCAGGATAAACAGCGCGGCGAGCTGGAAGGCATCATCAAACAGCAGGCCACTGAACTTGAGATGGCAAAGCGCCAGAACGATACACTGGCGAAACAGTTAGATGAAGTGCAGCAAAAAGTCGCGACAATTTCCGGTTCCGATGCCAAAACCTGGCAGCTGGCGCAGGCGGATTTCCTGGTGAAACTGGCCGGTCGTAAGTTGTGGAGCGATCAGGATGTAACGACCGCCGCGGCTTTATTGAAAAGCGCAGACGCCAGTCTGGCGGATATGAATGACCCAAGCCTGATTACCGCGCGTCGTGCCATTACCGATGATATCGCCAGCCTTTCTGCGGTCTCGCAAGTGGATTACGACGGCGCGATCCTTAAGTTGAACCAGCTTTCTAACCAGATCGATAACCTGCGGCTGGCCGATAATAATGATGACGATTCGCCGATGGATGCCGACAGCGGCGAGCTGTCCAGTTCCGTCAGCGAATGGCGCGTGAACCTGCAAAAAAGCTGGCAGAACTTTATGGACAGCTTTATTACCATTCGCCGCCGTGATGAAACCGCCGTGCCGCTGTTAGCGCCCAATCAGGACATTTACCTGCGCGAAAATATTCGTTCGCGCCTGCTGGTTGCTGCGCAGGCGGTTCCTCGTCATCAGGAAGAGACCTACAAACAGGCGCTGGACAATGTTTCCACTTGGGTACGGGCTTACTACGACACCGATGACGCCGCGACCAAAGCCTTCCTCGAAGAAGTGGATAAGCTGAGCCAGCAGACCATCGCAATGGATTTGCCGGATTCGCTGCAAAGCCAGCCGATTCTGGAAAAACTGATGCAGACCCGCGTGCGTAACCTGCTCGCGCAGCCTGCGGTGACGTCTGAACAGGCGCCGACCGCCGATGATGCAGCGCAGGGAGAATAAGCATGTTGAAAGTATTATTACTCTTCGCACTGTTGATCGCCGGGATTGTGCTCGGCCCGATGCTCGCCGGGCATCAGGGTTATGTATTGATCCAGACGGATAATTACAACATTGAAACCAGCGTTACCGGCCTTGTGATCATTCTGGTGCTGGCGCTGGTGGTGATGTTTGCCCTTGAATGGCTGCTGCGTCGTATTTTTCGCACCGGTGCACACACCCGCGGTTGGTTTGTTGGCCGCAAACGTCGTCGCGCACGTAAACAAACAGAACAGGCGTTGCTGAAGCTGGCGGAAGGCGATTATCAGCAGGTTGAGAAGTTGATGTCGAAAAACGCCGATCACGCTGAACAACCGGTGGTGAATTATTTGCTGGCAGCGGAAGCGGCCCAGCAGCGCGGGGATGAAATTCGCGCGAACCAGCATTTGCAGCGCGCTGCTGAGCTGGCTGAGCACGATCAGATTCCGGTTGAAATAACCCGCGTTCGTCTGCAGCTGGCGCGCAATGAAAACCATGCTGCGCGCCACGGCGTGGATAAATTGCTGGAGATCACGCCGCGTCATCCGGAAGTGTTGCGCCTGGCGGAACAGGCCTACATTCGTACCGGCGCGTGGACATCGCTGCTGGATATCATCCCGTCGATGGTAAAAGCCGATGTCGGTGACGATGAGCATCGCGATGTGCTGCAACAGCAAGCATGGATTGGCATCATGGATCAGGTGCGCGCCGATCAGGGCAGTGAAGGCCTGAAAAGCTGGTGGAAAAATCAGGGCCGCAAAACGCGCCAGCAAGTGGTGTTGCAGGTGGCAATGGCTGAGCATTTGATTGAGTGCGACGATCACGACACCGCGCAGGAGATCATCCTCGACGGCCTGAAACGTCAGTATGACGATCGCCTGGTGCTCATGATCCCGCGCCTGAAGAACAATAATCCGGAGCAGATTGAAAAAGTGCTGCGCCAGCAGATCAAAACGCAGGGCGATCGCCCGTTGTTATGGAGCACACTCGGCCAGTCACTGATGAAGCATGGGGAGTGGCAAGAAGCGACAGTGGCGTTTCGCGCCGCGCTGAAACAGCGTCCTGACGCGTTTGATTACGCATGGCTCGCCGATTGCCTCGATCGTTTGCACCAGCCTGAAGAAGCCGCAACGATGCGTCGTGATGGCTTACTGTTAACCCTGCAAAACAACCCTTCCTGACATAAAAAAACGCCAGTCAGCTTAAACTGACTGGCGTTAAAACAGGTCTTTTGACAACTAAATGGGTGCTTCACTCAACGTTATGCCCATGGTGTTTGATGAGGCCGAAGCGACATCTCTCTTTGGACGATAAGCACCGTAAACGGCTCTGCATCATTCCTGAGTTTATGAGGCCAGAAGGCGAACATAAGAGATGGAATGAGCATCTACGCCTGTATTATTGCACATAGCGTGCCAACGCTCCACGGACAAACGGTACATCGCGCAATCTTTTAAAATTTCAGTAGATTCAGGCTTTCTGGCGTCTTTTTCCTTCCAATGCATGCCTGTAAGCATCCTTTATTGTCGCCACAAAACGACACCTGTTATGACTATTGTGTAAGGTGAGTTAAATCATCAGGTTAGATGTCGTTAATAAGCGACAAAAGAAGCGTTGGTTGTCGTTGATGGGCAACAAAGGGCAAAAGGGAAGATTTCAGGAAAGCAGAAAACAAAAAACCCCGCTTACGCGGGGTTCAAAATTGGTCGGCGAGAGAGGATTCGAACCTCCGACCCACTGGTCCCAAACCAGTTGCGCTACCAAGCTGCGCTACTCGCCGTTTTTACTGCTTTTTGACTTTTTTGTTCAATCTAAGTTGTGGTGCGAGGGGGGGGACTTGAACCCCCACGTCCGTAAGGACACTAACACCTGAAGCTAGCGCGTCTACCAATTCCGCCACCTTCGCATTCCACGAAACTTTTACTACTAAATAATGGGGTGGCTAATGGGACTCGAACCCACGACAACTGGAATCACAATCCAGGGCTCTACCAACTGAGCTATAGCCACCACTGTAAATCTGTTCACGCGGTATCGTCATAATTCACGAACCACCGCAGCTCAAGCGCCGGGTTTAAATGGCGCGCCCGACAGGATTCGAACCTGAGACCTCTGCCTCCGGAGGGCAGCGCTCTATCCAGCTGAGCTACGGGCGCGTAGCGCCGTTGCGGGGGTGGATAGTACGGACTTCGGGCGCGGCTGTCTAGTGCTTTTTTGAAGAAAATGCGCGTTTGGTTATGCTTTGCGCATTTTGCCTCTTATTCACCCACCCGATGCGTAACCGCATGTCGATTGAGGCCAAACACCTTATAAATTACCGTTACCGCAGCAAGGAAGATAACACCTACAAACAGCGACATACGCGTATCTTCGTTGAAGCCCATACCAATCAGCACGCACACCAGGAACGCCATCGTGAGCCAGTTCGCCCACGGGAACAGCATCGATTTGAATGGATGGCTGGCCATCGCTGCTTTATGCGCTTGGCGAAAACGGATCTGGCTAATCAGGATCACGAACCACGGCACCATGCCCGGCAATACGCTGGCGCTATAAACATAGACAAACACACGTTGCGGGTTAGGAATAATGTAGTTCAGGCAAGAGCCCACCAGCAGAATAATGATAGAAATCGTCACGCCCATCGCCGGAACGCCGCTTTTGGACACTTTCGCCACCGCAGCCGGCAGCTGGCGGTTCTTCGCCAGCGCATAAAGCATACGGCCACAGCTATACATTCCGCTGTTACAACCCGACAGCGCCGCCGTCAGCACAACAAAGTTGATAATGCCAGCCGCTGCGGTAATGCCAATCTTCGCAAAGGTCAGCACAAACGGGCTGCCGTTGGTGCCAATTTGGTTCCACGGGAAGATAGTGACGATAACGAAAATCGCGCCCACATAGAAAATCAGGATACGCCACAGCACTTTGCTGACCGCGCTACGCAGGGTGACCTGCGGATTTTTCGCTTCACCGGCAGTAATACCGATCAGCTCAACACCCTGATAAGAAGCAACAACAATACAGAGCGCAGTTAAGAAACCTTTCCATCCACCAGCAAAGAAACCGCCATGTTCAGTCAGGTTGCTAAAGCCAATCGAGTGGCCGCCGTTGCCGAAACCAAAGAAGATCACGCCAAGGCCCACCACAATCATCACAATAATGGTGGTGACTTTGATCATCGCAAACCAGAACTCAATCTCGCCATACAGACGCACCGCCGCCAGGTTAGCCAGCGCCACCAGCCCAACAGCAATAAGCGCGGGTATCCACTGGGCGAGATCCGGAAACCAGAATTGGACGTAAACGCCAATCGCGGTGATTTCCGAAATCCCTACCGCCATCCACATAAACCAGTAAGACCAGGCCGTGAGATAACCAAAGAACGGGCTCATATAACGGTGTGCGTAAACGGCGAACGAACCGGCGACCGGCTCAAGGAACAGCATTTCGCCCATCGAACGCATAATAAAGAAGACGAAGAGACCGGCAATGATGTATGCCAGCAGTACCGACGGGCCTGCCCACTTTAACGTACTGGCAGCCCCCATAAACAGACCAACACCGATAGTGCCGCCCAGGGCTATTAATTCAATATGACGAGACTCCAGACCACGCTGAAGTTCTGGTTTATTTTCGGCCATAAATCCTCTGTTGTGTTTGCTTCTTTCTTTGCCCGCTTTGCGGGTTATTGTTATGAGTTTTTCCTCAGCTCATAACAGGCCATGCTGCACCGACCCGGAAATGGTTGGCGCAAAAACACCACGGCGTTGCAATGAGTGAGCGAATGGTTTCTTAAAATGAGGGAAATGGCAAACGATGTATAAAAAAAATCGGCATGATGCACAATAAAACATCAAGAGGAGAGAAAAAGGCAGCGCATTGCGCCGCCGAGGATATTCAAAGCTTTCCGCTGTAGTGCCAACGCAAATAACGGAGCAGGCGCAACTGGCGTTTCAGGCGAGTCGGCTGCGACAGCAGGCGATATAACCACTCCAGCCCCAGCCGTTGCCACATTTTCGGCGCGCGTTTTACATGGCCAGTAAAGACGTCGTAAGTGCCCCCGACGCCCATATACAGCGCGTCAGGGTAAACAGTACGGCAGTCGCGCATAAAGATTTCCTGGCGCGGTGACCCCATCGCCACGGTAATGATTTTTGCGCCACTATCGCGAATTGCTGCAAACACGGCTTGCTGCTGATCCGGGCGGAAGTAACCATCCTGGCGACCAACAATATTAACCTGCCATTGCGCGCGCAATTTCTGCTCGGTTTGCGCCAGCACGTCAGGCTTGCCGCCAACAAGAAATACCGGCGTAGCGGTTTCCCCTGCCCGCGCCATCAACTCTTCCCATAAATCCGCACCGGCAACGCGCGAAACCTGCGCCTGGGGGAACTTTTTACGCAAGGAGCGAACCACACTGATACCGTCGGCATATTTAAATTCCGCCGCGTCAATCAGCGCGCGAACTTGCGCGTTATCTTCCAGCGTCAGCATTTTTTCGGCGTTGATCGCCACCAACGTGCCCTGCTTGATCTCACCTTCCGCATACAGATAATCCAGCGCGTGTTGCATATCGCGCCAGCCGATCAGCTTCAGGCCGCGCAAGTCATACAGCGGAGCTGCGGTCTTTTCCGTCATGTTTAATCCTTTTCACACCTGGGAGAGAGGTTTCACCGCGCGCGAACCACGGCTTCGAATCAGACCGGCGCTATCAAACAGCCAGTACAGCAGTTTCGCCATCAGCAGGCAGAAGCCGAACATGACGAGGAAAAACACCACGCGCGAGGTGAACGCATCCAGCCCTTCACGCGCCAGCACAATCATGTTGAAAATCGCGCCGAAGCAGAAGCTATGCAAAATAGCCGCTTTGTAGCGGTTGGTTTCCCGGTTGCCCAGCGTATACAGCCAGTCGAACCATTTAATGATAAGCCCGACCACCACCGCGCCCAGCGGGATAAACCAGACACCGCCCATCACCAGCAAAGAGCCGATAAGCGTCGGCGAAATCGCCAGCCCGGAGTGGTTGTTCAGCACTTCCCAGGTAAAGTAGTTGGCCGTGTTGAGCACAATGCTCGGGCGGGAATGCCACAACCAGGACGGAATAAAGACGTAGAAATCACGCACAATCGGCGCAAGGCCCTGGAACTCAATCTTGTCGTAATTTTGCAGCAACAGCGCGAGGTTTTCCCACGGCGAGAAGGTATCGCGCGTCAAATATAAGAAGGTGTAAAACGCTTCGTCGCCGCGAACATCCAGCCCGTAACGCTTGAGGGCCAGCCAGAACATACCAACGATGCCCAGCACGCCTGCCACCGCCAGCATCCACAGCGAGATCCAGCCGCGAATGATGCCGATAAACAGGAAAATCGCGAAAGCGATAATGATGTTGGCGCGCGTGCCGCCAACGATCATATAAGTCAGCAGGCCAAACGCCACGGTACTGACAAGGAAGAACAGCCACGCCTGCGCATTCTGGCGTAAGAAGTAGACCACCAGCATCGCCGGAATAAAGAAGTAGAAGAAGCGTTTAAGCGCCACGCCGGAAACTTCGCTGGAGAAAATCTGACTGTAGGACTGCAAGCGAAACAGCAAAAAGCCGTTATGCATAAAGAAGATGCCAACGCTGACCAGCGCGATGACCATCAGCATCACCCAGGTCAGATGCGCTTCAACCCGGTTGATGGTAAACAGCGGTCGACGCGGCGCGAATTCGGCCTTTGCCCGCAGCCGCGTTTTGTACGTCACATAATAAATACCGTAGAAACAGGCAGCCGCCAGCAGCGTCTGCATCAGGACGCCAGGCGGCGCAACGCCCACGTTGAAGCGGAAAACCAGCACACTGGTCAACGGGAAGCCGAAGAAGAAGGTCAGCAAAAAAAGCAGCGAGAAGAAGACGTTAAAGTTAAAACGCACGCGGCGGAACTCGAACCAAGTCAACGTGGCGATAAACAGCGTCGCCAGCAGCCAGATGATAAACAATCCGCAAAACTCAAGTGGGCTCATCCATTGATCCCCGAAGCCATACGCAGCGCTTTATGCCACAGCGTTTCGTAATTTGGGCTAAAGAAAGTGATGGCGTTTTTATCCACCGCCACCAGTTGACGGCGGGCTTCGCGAATCACCGCTTCGTTTAGCGCATCACCGGTAAATAACACAGGAATATCTTCAGCGACCATATCGCGCCAGAACGGATTTTCCCGGTTCAGCACACAAGGCACTCCGGCCTGAATCAGCAAACAGAGTGTGCCAATCCCCTGCTGCCGGGCAAAGATAAAATAGCCCAAATCGCACTGGCTTAGCAGATCGAGATACGCATCAAAGGCCATTTTCTCGTTGAGAATGCGTAAGTTTTCCGCGCTGAACAACGCTAGCCCGGCACGGCGTACCGCGTCGATATAGTTGTCGTTATTGGCCGGGTAACCCATCGGCACAATGATATTGACGGTATCGCCAAACTGGCGGTGAATCGCCTGCAATGCAGCAATGTGTTCATTGCTGGGATCGCCGGAGTTGCCGATCAGAATCGTCAGTTTGCCATCCCGTTGCAGCTCATGCGCCATGGTATTCAGCGCCGGATCCATCCGTGTTGGGAAATAGAGTAACTCGCCGCGCACCGCCGGGTTGCGTTGGCCGAACCACGCCAGATCGCCACGCGTGGCAAAAATGCAGCCGACGCGACGCTGAGCCAGGCGGCGCAAGGGGTAAAAGAGGCGAAACTTGAGGCTGCGTGAAACTTCATACAGATCGGCGCCCCAGGCATGCCAGTAAAACTGCTCGCGCTTGATAGCGCCGCGAAGCAGCACCAGCCAGAGATCGAAATTGAACTGCCCGTGAAAGAAGAAGCGCTGCTGACGCTGCGCTTTCGCTTTCGCGATCACCGCTTTTGCCAAGGTCTTTTTGTTCGCATAAAAATGCAACGTCAGGGCGGGATACTCCGCGCCCTGCGCCTCGTCGCGGCCAACGATCATAAATTCGCGGGCATGCTCGCCCGAAGCCGCAAGCGTGTCATTAAAGAAGCGCAGCACAGTTTGGTTATGGTGTGGGATATCCGATCCCAATACGTGAATCAGTGCAGTCATGCCTTTTTACGCCAAATCAAAAAAACGCCACAACAGAGGGCGAAATAAATAATGTACGTGGCCATATAAGCTTGTGCAGCACCGGCCGCGCCGTGCGCCGGGATCAGCCAGCGCGAAAACAGAGTCAGCAGAGCGAATTGGCTGACCTCTGCCAAAATATAAAAGCGCAGCGACGCTTTGGCGATAACCAGGTAGCCAAATACGTAAGCACCCACTTTCAATACATCCCCGACCAGTTGCCAGGCGAACAGATCGCGCATGGCGGTGAACTTGTCGGAAAACAGCAGCCAAATCGCCACATCGCGCAGCAGCCAGACGCCAAAGCTCACTACGGCGACCGTCGGTAAAACAAAGCTCAGCGACTTGACGATCTCGCGCGAAATATCCTGCTTACTCGCCAGCCGTGACAAAGTAGGTAACAGATAGACAGTAAACGAAGCGGTAATAAATTGCAGATAAGCATCCGAAATCGTGCTCACCCCTTGCCAGATCCCCACTTCATCCCAGCTGTAATGCGCCGCCAGCAGGTTTCGCATCATCACATAAGCCAGCGGCAGCGTCACCGAAGTAATCAGCGCCATCAGCGTAAATTTGCCCAGTTGCCCGGCAAGGCCGTTGTCCCACTGCGGCGTGAAGAACGCCAGCGGCACCGCGCCGCGCCGTATCAGCATTAACATCGCCGGGATAACCACCAGCGCTGGCACCAGCGCCAGCCCGAGCAGTGCGCCCTGATATCCCCCCAATTTGAAGCAGAGATACCATGCCAGCACGCCAATCACGCTACCGATAATCAGCGATAACGCGTTACTCGCCGCATCGCGAAAACCTTTCATCACCGCCAGCAGCAGGTTCGCCCACGCAATTCCCATCTGAACCAATGCCACCAACTGCACCAGCCCCTGGTATTGCGTATGGCCGAATAACCCCTGGCTAATGGGCGCCGCCGCGAACAGGAAAACCAGCGCCAGCAGCGTGGAGAACCCCAGCACCATGGCAGAAGATGTCCCCACCACCACGCGTAAGCGCGCGGGATCATCATGATACTGGGCAACAAATTTTGTGACGCCATTAAAAATCCCGGCGCCTGCCAGCACGCCTAGCACCGTAATCAGCTGGCGGAAGTTACCCGCCTGCCCAACGCCGGAGGGCCCAAAAGCCACCGCCAGCAGTTTGACCACCAGCAAGCCCGCGCCAATCTTGGTCAGCGTGCTTGCGGCAGTCCATATCGATGCTTTTGCCAGCGACATATCAGCTGAAATAGCTCAAAAGCGTGCTGATAACCGCGCGCTGATTTGCTGGCGCCAGGTTAAAGAACAGTGGCAGGCGAAGCAAACGCTCACTCTCTTTCGTGGTATAGCGGTCTTCGCCGTGGAACTCGCCGAATTTTTCGCCAGCCGGGGAGGCATGCAGCGGAATGTAATGGAACACGGCGAGGATCTCCGCTTCCTTCAAGAAGGCGATCAGCTTGCTGCGGTCATCTTCATCGCGCAGCTTGATATAAAACATGTGCGCGTTATGGCTGCAATCAGACGGAATAGACGGCAGCTCAATGCGCCCGGCACGCGCCAATGGCGACAGCGCGTCGTAGTAGGTTTGCCACAGCGCCAGACGTTGCTGGTTAATGCGCTCGGCCGACTCCAGTTGCGCCCAAAGATAGGCCGCCTGAAGATCCGCCATCAAATAGCTCGAACCGATATCCCGCCAGGTGTATTTATCGACCTGACCACGGAAGAACTGGCTGCGGTTGGTGCCTTTCTCACGGATGATCTCCGCCCGCTCAACCAGCGCGCGATCGTTAATCAGCGTCGCACCGCCTTCACCGCCGGCGGTGTAGTTTTTGGTCTCATGAAAACTAAAGCAGCCGATATGCCCGATAGTGCCCAGCGCGCGCCCTTTGTACGTTGACATCACCCCCTGCGCGGCATCTTCCACCACAAACAGGTTATGCGCTTTGGCGATCGCCATAATGGTGTCCATTTCACAGGCCACACCCGCGTAATGCACCGGCACAATGGCGCGGGTTTTCTCGGTTATCGCCGCTTCGATCAGCGTTTCATCGATATTCATCGTATCCGGGCGGACGTCGATAAAAACGATTTTCGCACCGCGCAGCACAAAGGCATTGGCGGTGGAGACAAAGGTATAACTTGGCATGATCACTTCATCGCCGGGCTGAATATTCAGCAGCAATGCGGCCATCTCCAGCGAAGCGGTGCAGGAAGGGGTGAGCAACACTTTCGCGCTGCGAAAACGCTGCTCCATCCACTGTTGACAGCGGCGGGTAAAACCGCCGTCGCCGCACAATTTACCGCTACCCATCGCCGACTGCATATAGTCGAGTTCCGTTCCTACCACCGGTGGTGCGTTGAAAGGGATCATTAAGTCACCTGTATAGCCATAAAGCCGTGCTTTCGACATTCGCACCGCTTTGAATATATCGTTTAAGTGCGGCGGTGTTCCCAAGTTGGGTTGCCACGCGCACAAGCGTGAGTTGCCGCTGCCGTGCCCACTGGCACGCCGCCTGCATTAATTTTTCTCCGACGCCGCGCCCGGCCAGCAGGCCAATTCGCGCCTCCTGTTCGTTAAGCTGGCGAAGCGAGACAAAGCCGGTGATTCCGCCGTTTTCCGCGCGAAAGACTAAGCATTGATGGTCGAACACGCCTTTCACCGCGTTTTCTACCCACTGCGCATAAAAACGCCCGCTGTCGTCCGACGCATACCAGGGGGTACGAAAACGACTCTGCACGAAGATCTCTGACGCCATCTGGCGAAGCGCGGGGATATCTTCAGCGCTGGCAATGCTGGCGGCGGGATCGCGACCTTCAGCGGATACTTGCAGTGCAAGGTCGATTTCCCCTTCCACCAGCGAAAAACCCAATTGCTGCAAGGCATCCAACTGCTGGGTTTGTGAGGCCGCGAGTTTTACCTGCACGCGATCCCAGGGCGCAAAATCCGCGCGAGTGAGCGCGGGTGCCGTGGGTTGCAGGCGAATGATGGCGCTGCGCAGACCAAAAAATGCGCTCTCCCATGCCAACTCTTCGATCGTGCCATGCACAGCCATGCCATTTCCTTAGCGTGTTAGCGCCAGACGCCTTTGGTATCAACAATATAGGGTTGCTCAATGCTTTCGGCATCAACGGCTTTAAACGCGTTATGATCGACCAGCATCACCAGCACATCGGCCTGCTCCAGCGCATCACGGGTATTGACCAACGTGCTGTGTCCGGCAAGTTTGGCCGGAAGTTGATGGATATTCGGTTCGACCACCAGCGTTTGCCCGCTGTGCCACTGCGCGATTTCACAGGCAATTTCCATTGCCGGGCTTTCGCGCAGATCGTCGATATTGGGTTTAAATGCCAGCCCGAAGCAGGCGATTTTGATTTCGCTGGCGCGCTTGCCGCTGGCGGCCAGGCAATCCGCGACCGTGGCTTTCACCTGGTTCAGCACCCAATGCGGTTTGTGGTCATTCACTTCACGCGCGGTGCGGATAAGCCGCGCCTGTTGCGGGTTTTGCGCCACGATAAACCACGGATCGACGGCGATGCAGTGGCCGCCGACGCCTGGGCCAGGTTGTAAGATGTTGACGCGCGGGTGGCGATTCGCCAGGCGAATCAATTCCCAAACGTTGATGCCCTGATCGGCGCAGATCAGCGACAGTTCGTTGGCAAAAGCAATGTTCACGTCGCGAAAGCTGTTTTCGGTGAGTTTGCACATTTCGGCGGTGCGCGAGTTGGTCACCACACATTCGCCTTCGAGGAAAATTTTATACAGTTCGCTGGCACGGGCAGAACAGACCGGCGTCATGCCGCCAATCACGCGATCATTTTTAATCAGCTCAACCATCACCTGCCCAGGCAGTACGCGTTCCGGGCAATAAGCGATGTTGACGTCAGCCTCTTCGCCCGCCTGCTGCGGGAAGCTGAGATCCGGGCGCGCTTCGGCGAGCCACTGCGCCATTTGTTCTGTCGCGCCTACCGGCGAGGTCGATTCAAGGATCACCAGCGCGCCTTTCGCCAACACAGGTGCAATGGATTTCACCGCCGCTTCGACATACGCCATGTCAGGCTCATGTTCGCCCTTAAACGGCGTCGGGACGGCAATCAGGTAAGCATCGGCCGCGACAGGCGCGGTGCTGGCACGTAAATACCCACCCTCTACCGCCGTTTTGACCACCTTATCCAGATCCGGCTCGACAATATGAATTTCGCCACGGTTGATGGTTTCAACGGCCTGCGCGTTGATATCAACGCCGACGACCTGTTTTTGTCTGGACGCAAACGCGGCGGCGGTAGGCAGACCAATGTAGCCGAGACCAATGACGGAAATGGTTGTAAAACTCATAGCGTTACCCGATTGTTTTTAAGTGCGTGCAAAATGCGACCACATGCCTGCCCATCTCCATACGGATTGTGCGCACGACTCATGGCCTGCCAGGCATCGTTGTTATAAAGCAGGTGCGTGACCTCTTCTACGATGCGCTGGCGATCCGTGCCGACCAGTTTAACGGTACCCGCGTCCACTGCTTCCGGGCGCTCGGTCGTGTCCCGCATCACCAGCACGGGTTTACCCAGCGAGGGGGCTTCTTCCTGAATGCCCCCCGAATCGGTGAGGATCAGCCAGGCGTGATTCATCAACCACAGGAACGGCAGGTAATCCTGCGGTTCAATCAAAAAGATATTCTCAACATGGCCCAGAATGCGGTTTACCGGCTCGCTGACATTGGGGTTCAGATGCACCGGATAGACAATTTGCACCCCGTCATGCTCGGTGGCGATTTCCGCCAGCGCATGGCAAATCTGCTCGAAGCCAAGCCCAAAGCTTTCACGGCGATGGCCGGTGACCAGAATAAGTTTTTTATTGGTGTCGAGGAACGAGTAGCGCGCCGCCAGTTCCTCATAACGTGAGGGATCGTTCATCACGCTATCACGTACCCAAAAGAGCGCGTCGATAACCGTGTTGCCGGTAACGAAAATGTGATTGTCCGCGACGTTTTCGCGTCGCAGATTGTGACGGGAATTTTCCGTCGGCGCGAAGTGATACATCGCCAGATGGCCCGTCAGGGTGCGATTCGCCTCTTCCGGCCAGGGTGAAGAGAGATCCCCGGTGCGCAGGCCCGCTTCCACATGGCCCACGGGAATACGCTGGTAAAACGCGGCAAGGCTTGCCGCAATCGTGGTGGTGGTATCGCCGTGAACCAGCACGACATCCGGGCGGAAGGATTCAAGAATGGGCTTCAGCCCTTCGAGAATGCCGCAGGTGATTTCCGTTAGCCCTTGTCCGGGCCGCATAATGTTCAGATCGTAATCCGGGACGATGGAAAAGAGGTTCAGCACCTGATCGAGCATCTCCCGATGCTGCGCAGTGACGCATACCCTTGCCTCAAAGTCAGGATCCTTTGCCAGCGCATGTACCAGCGGAGCCATTTTGATAGCTTCTGGTCGCGTGCCGAATACGGTAAGTACTTTCACAACGATTCTCTTCGATTAGAGGATGAAGGCAGAGCCTTCATCTCAAACGGCATTAGTTCGAACGGCGACGCGTTAATGCAACCCCAGAACCAATTAACGCTCCGACAATTCCCCACATAATCATCAGGAAAGCACGGCGCGGGCTATCGCGTTTCACCGGTTCCTCCGGTGTGCGCAAATAACGATAAGTCTGAAAACGCGGGTCCAGCGTTGGACCGACATTCAGCGTATTCAGCATTGCCCGATTTTGATCATAGTCCAGATCGAACTGCGGCCCCACAGCCTGCAGGTTTTCCAGCCGCGCCTGTAACAGGGGGCGGCCCAGCATAAACAGTTCCGAATCCGGTAATTCGTCCGGCGGAACATCCGTTTCATTGCGGGAAATGTTGTGCTGCTCAGCCACTTTCAGCGCTTGCTCAACATTGTGTAAGCGCCGGTTGTAGATCGCTTTGGCGACCTCTTCCTGGCGTTTCACCTGCGCCTTCATCTGAATGGTGCGCGCGGCCCACGCGCCTTTCAGTTCATCATTAAGATGGCTGGCGGCGCGCTGGCTGGCGAAAGCAACATACTGACGCAGCAGGTTGTTGGCATCCGGGGCGGTTTCGGCAATCAGCTTCACGTTATCATTCATATTGCGAACGATGTCGCCAGGCGTGTACTGAATATTGTTAATCAAATCGTCCAGCATCGCGGCATCGGCTTTACTGTTACCGACCTGACGCTGTTTGTAGTAGTCCGTCTGGGACCAGAAGTCGCGGCGAGTATCCCAGGCCGCGAGTTGCATAATGAACTCTTTGTAGGCTTCGTCCATTACCGAAGGTTGTTCTACTGGCGCAGTACTCGTTTTGACATCCAGATTGCGCAAAAACTGCTGCTGGGAGTAGTAGCCGCCAAGCATATTGACGGTTGGACGGTCGGTAACGGCGGTTGCGCCCCACTCCTGGCGGGCAAAGAAGGTCCAAACAAGCGCGAGCAAGGCGAATAACAACGCCACACCCACGATCCAAAATTTTCCTGCCCACAAAGTACGGAATAAACCCCGAATATCCAGTTCATTTTCCGTGCTTGATGAAGGTGTTCCCGACGCTTGTTGAATCATCGCTTTCCCGATTTTACTTGGTTAGTGTTGATTTTTGACCTCTGTTACGGCGCATTCTGCGTTTTACCCGTTTGATAAAACGCGCCACTTTCCACGCACGCTTGATACAGTAGCCATACAAAAAGAAAGCTAGCAAAAATAATGCCAACATGACCCATTCTGGAATAAGGCGCAGATATTCTGTTGCAACACCAATGCTGGCAAGCAGCGCCGCCGCAAGGGTAATCAGCACAAAGGCCTGACGGGAAGTAAAACCCGCCCGCATGATGAGATGATGAATGTGCTGGCGATCGGGGGAGAAAGGACTCATGCCTTTACGCAAGCGACGGTACATAATCGCGACCATATCCATCAGTGGGATGGCGATAATCCACAATGCTGTCACCGGGCTGATAGGGTGAGTTTTGCCTTGCGTCGTTTCCAGTAAAATCCAAATCACGGTAAAGCCGATTAACGTACTTCCGGCGTCACCCATAAAAACTTTGTAGCGGCGCCCCAGCACGCCGAGGTTCAGTAAAATGTACGGCAAAATCGCGGCGATCATGGCAAAGCACCAGAGCGCGAGGCTGGACTGCCCGTCGAACCATAAAATAAAGCCGATAGCGGCAAAGGACACGCAGGAAAGCCCGCCGAGCAGGCCATCGATCCCGTCGACCATATTGAATGCGTTGATTGCGGCCCAAACGGCGAAAAGCGTGAGCAAGTAGCCAAAGGGACCGAGCACCATCTCCCACGATCCGAAGATGTACCCCAGGCTGATGAGATAAAGTTTACCGACCACCATCATGACAACAGCGACAAGTGCCTGAATAGACGCACGAATTTTAACACTGATATCGAAACGATCGTCCAGCGCGCCGATAAACACTAAGGTACCAGCGCAAAGCAGATAGAGAGCGGCATGGGGAATATAGTAGTTGGTTATGCCAAAGGTGAAGCAAATCCCGGCGTAGACTGAAATGCCCCCAACCAGCGGAATCAAGCCCTGATGGCGTTTGCGAAAGTTGGGTTTGTCCACCAGACCAATCCGTTTTGCCACTTTGCGGGCAATAAATATGAAAAGCGTAGTGAACAAAAAAATACTGAATAATTCAGTAAAAGCAGTGAGTAGATTCACAATGCATGCTCTCAGCTAATGTTTATCCTGACAGTATAACGACGATGTCATGCCCCATAAAAGGAGAATGCAGGTCTTACGCGGGTTTTATTGTTTACTTTTCAACCAGATAGAGTACTCAGCTGATTAATAACCTATCGGGTGTCGCCAGCGTCGGACAATGCCTGTCTCAGTGCATATAGCGTATAGCCCATAAATGAAAAACGCCACGTAAAAACGTGGCGCTTCTGAGGTTTATTTAAATTAAGAGCGCTTCATCATGTCGAAGAACTCATCATTGGTCTTCGTCATCGCCAGCTTGTTGATGAGGAACTCCATTGCGTCAATCTCACCCATCGGGTGGATGATTTTGCGCAGGATCCACATTTTTTGCAGTTCTTCCTGAGTGGTAAGAAGCTCTTCTTTACGCGTACCGGAACGGTTGTAATCAATTGCCGGGAAGACGCGTTTTTCAGCGATTTTACGCGAGAGGTGCAGTTCCATGTTACCGGTGCCTTTAAACTCTTCGTAAATCACTTCATCCATCTTCGAACCAGTATCAATAAGCGCGGTCGCGATGATGGTCAGGCTGCCGCCCTCTTCCACGTTACGCGCAGCACCGAAGAAACGTTTCGGACGATGCAGGGCGTTCGCATCAACACCACCAGTCAACACTTTACCGGAAGCCGGAACCACGGTGTTGTAGGCGCGAGCCAGGCGGGTGATGGAGTCGAGCAGAATGATAACGTCTTTCTTGTGCTCAACCAGGCGTTTAGCTTTTTCGATAACCATTTCAGCGACCTGCACGTGGCGGGAAGCCGGTTCATCGAAGGTTGACGCAACCACTTCACCTTTTACCAGACGCTGCATTTCCGTCACTTCTTCCGGACGTTCATCAATCAGCAGCACCATCAGCACACAGTCAGGGTGGTTGTACGCGATGCTCTGCGCGATGTTTTGCAGCAGCATGGTTTTACCGGCTTTCGGCGGTGCCACAATCAGACCACGCTGACCACGACCGATCGGCGAAGCCAGATCCAATACGCGAGCGGTTAAGTCTTCAGTGGAGCCATTACCACGTTCCATACGCAGACGGGAATTCGCGTGCAGCGGCGTTAAGTTTTCAAACAGAATCTTGTTACGCGCGTTTTCCGGCTTGTCGTAGTTCACCTCGTTAACTTTCAGCAGTGCAAAGTAACGTTCACCTTCTTTAGGTGGGCGAATCTTACCTGAAATGGTGTCACCAGTGCGGAGGTTGAAACGGCGGATTTGGCTGGGGGATACGTAGATGTCGTCGGGGCCGGCGAGGTAGGAGCTATCTGCTGAGCGGAGGAAACCAAATCCATCCTGCAGAATCTCCAGCACACCGTCGCCAAAGATATCTTCGCCACTCTTCGCGTGCTGCTTCAGGATGGCGAAAATGATGTCCTGTTTGCGCATACGGGCCAGGTTTTCCAGCCCCATATTTTCGCCGAGAGTGATCAGCTCAGAAACCGGCGTATTCTTTAATTCGGTAAGATTCATAATGGTGTGGGTTCTTAAACTCGGGGTGATACTCGAACTTAATATTGTGAATGGTATGGCAGGGTCATCCATGCCTGTTAACGGCCATCAACTCATGTCTGATCGGTGCCTGGTCACAGGAAAGTACGCAGAACTGAAACGATGAGACGGAATGAGTGACAAGCCCGGAATCTGTCTACTTCTCTACGCAGCGGTGTTGCTCAGCGGGAAGTATCGGGGTAATGCAAGATTCAAACAACTAAAGGATGTTCAAAACGAAGTCAAAACTAAATTAGCACGGCTGGAGCCGGGCGTCCAGCGATCCTAATAATTTAGGCATGCTGGCCGCACCGGCGGAGTCTGGGATTACGCCAGGTTAGCGTCCAGGAACTCTTTCAGTTGGCCTTTGGACAAGGCGCCGACTTTAGTTGCTGCAACTTCGCCGTTTTTGAACAGCAGCAGCGTTGGGATACCACGAATGCCGTATTTCGGCGCAGTGCCTGGATTCTGGTCGATATTCAGTTTCGCAATGGTCAACTTGCCTTCGTACTCATTAGCGATCTCATCCAGAATCGGGGCGATCATTTTGCACGGTCCACACCACTCTGCCCAGAAATCAACGAGCACAAGCCCGTCCGCTTTGAGTACATCCGTGTCAAAACTGTCGTCAGTCAGGTGAATAATTTTATCGCTCATATATAACTCCACAGGAATAAGCCTGGTATGTTGGTGTAGCATAAAACAGCAACGTGTTGATGCCACAATAACCAACTAAAGGTTGACTTTATTTCACCGGATACGCTTTCGTAAAGCAATAGTAAGCTGATATTCTACCACACTATGAGCAAAACACATTTAACAGAACAGAAGTTTTCCGACTTCGCCCTGCACCCAAAAGTGATTGAAGCCCTTGAAAATAAAGGGTTTCATAATTGCACGCCTATTCAGGCTCTGGCTCTTCCGCTGACGCTGGCGGGCCGTGACGTTGCAGGTCAGGCGCAAACCGGTACCGGTAAAACGATGGCGTTTTTAACGTCAACGTTTCATTATCTCCTCTCTCACCCGGCAATCGAAGACCGCAAAGTTAATCAGCCGCGCGCCATAATTATGGCCCCGACGCGTGAACTGGCGGTGCAAATTCACGCTGATGCAGAGCCGCTAGCTCAGGCGACTGGCCTGAAATTGGGTCTGGCTTACGGCGGTGATGGCTACGACAAACAGCTGAAAGTGCTGGAAAGCGGCGTCGATATTCTGATCGGCACCACGGGTCGTATGATCGATTACACCAAACAGAATCACATTAACCTGGGCGCGATTCAGGTCGTGGTGCTGGACGAAGCCGATCGTATGTACGATCTGGGCTTTATCAAAGACATTCGCTGGTTGTTCCGCCGCATGCCGGCCACCAACCAACGCCTCAACATGTTGTTTTCTGCCACCCTTTCTTATCGGGTTCGTGAACTGGCATTCGAGCAGATGAACAACGCCGAATACGTGGAAGTGGAACCGGAACAGAAAACTGGTCACCGTATTAAAGAAGAGCTTTTCTACCCGTCCAACGACGAGAAAATGCGCTTACTGCAAACGCTTATCGAAGAAGAGTGGCCGGATCGCGCCATTATTTTCGCCAACACCAAACACCGCTGTGAAGAGATCTGGGGCAGCCTTGCCGCGGATGGTCATCGCGTTGGCTTGCTGACGGGCGATGTGGCGCAGAAAAAACGCCTGCGTATTCTCGATGAGTTCACCCGTGGCGATCTCGATATTCTGGTTGCAACGGACGTCGCCGCGCGCGGTCTGCATATTCCTGCGGTGACTCACGTCTTTAACTACGATCTGCCGGACGATTGTGAAGATTACGTCCACCGTATTGGCCGTACCGGTCGTGCCGGTGCCAGCGGTAGCTCCATCAGCCTGGCGTGCGAAGAGTACGCGCTGAACTTACCAGCCATTGAAACCTATATCGGTCACTCAATTCCGGTCAGCAAATACGATCCGGAAGCGCTGCTCAGCGAATTGCCGCCGCCAAAACGTCTGACGCGTCCGCGCTCGGGCAACGGCCCGCGCCGTAGCGGTGGTGCTCCACGTAATCGTCGTCGTTCAGGTTAAAAAATATGCTCGGTTCCGCCTCGCTCTATGCAGCCATTGATCTCGGTTCGAACAGTTTTCATATGCTGGTTGTGCGCGAGGTGGCGGGAAGTATCCAGACGCTGTCCCGCATCAAACGCAAGGTTCGCCTCGCGGCGGGCCTGAGCCACGACAATCGCCTTTCTCAAGAAGCGATGGAACGTGGTTGGCAGTGTCTGCGCCTGTTCTCCGAGCGTCTGCAAGATATCCCGCAAGAACAAATCCGCGTCGTGGCAACCGCCACGCTGCGCCTCGCTGTTAACGCGCAAGCGTTCCTCGACAAAGCGCAGGAAATTCTGGGCTGCCCGGTGCAGGTCATCAGCGGCGAAGAAGAAGCGCGCCTGATTTATCAAGGCGTTGCGCACACCACTGGCGGCGCGGATCAGCGTCTGGTGGTGGATATCGGTGGAGCCAGCACCGAGCTGGTCACCGGTACCGGCGCACAAACCACATCGTTATTCAGTCTATCGATGGGTTGCGTCACCTGGCTTGAACGTTTTTTTACCGATCGCAATCTCGGGCAGGAAAACTTCGATGCCGCAGAGCTTGCCGCACGCGAGGTTTTGCGCCCGGTCGCTGATGAACTTCGCCGTCACGGCTGGAAAGTCTGCGTCGGCGCGTCCGGTACCGTGCAGGCGTTACAAGAAATCATGATGGCGCAGGGCATGGATGAACGCATCACTCTTGCTAAGCTGCAACAACTCAAGCAGCGTGCGATCCAATGCGGGCGACTGGAAGAGCTGGAAATCGAAGGCCTGACGCTGGAGCGGGCGCTGGTTTTCCCCAGCGGGTTAGCCATCCTGATCGCCATTTTCACCGAGATGAATATTGAGAGCATGACGCTGGCCGGCGGCGCACTGCGCGAAGGCCTGGTTTACGGCATGCTGCATTTAGCGGTGGATCAAGATATTCGCAGTCGCACACTGCGTAATATTCAGCGTCGTTTTATGATCGATACCGATCAGTCCAGGCGCGTCTCCACGCTGGCAGAGCGTTTTACCCAAGGCGTCGCGAAAGAGTGGGAATTGGATGCTTATAGCATCGAAATTCTGCACGTTGCCTGCGAGTTGCACGAAATTGGCTTAAGCATTGAATTTAAACAAGCGCCGCTTCATGCTGCCTGGCTGGTGCGTAATCTCGATCTGCCTGGCTTTACGCCCGCGCAAAAAAAATTGCTCGCGACCTTGTTGTTAAACCAAACCAATGCGGTCGATCTCTCCTCTTTGCATCAACAAAACGCCGTGCCGCCGCGCGTCGCGGAACATCTTTGCCGTTTGTTACGCTTGGCGATTATTTTTGCCAGCCGCCGTCGCGACGATCTGCTGCCGGACATTACCGTCTCGGCGCAGGGCGAGAAGTTAATGCTGGAACTACCGCAAGGTTGGCTGGCTAGCCATCCTCTCGGTGCAGAGCTCATCGAGCAGGAAAGCCAGTGGCAGAGCTATGTCCACTGGGCGCTGGAAATCCGCTAACACCTTTACGCGTTGCCACGAATCCCCCCTCGCGGCAACGGTTCGTTTTATCACTTTACTGCCTGACTTTTTTCGCCAGCGTCACGCTAAACATGCCCCAGGGATCGACGCGCTGCGTGATTTTGGCAAAACCCGCATGGGTGACGAGCTGATCAATCTCACGCTGAGTTCGTCGACGCAGCAGCCAAAACTCACCTTTTTTATGGCTGGGAAGCACACGCGCCATCAACGCCAGTTTCGGGTTCCAGAGCTTCGTCGTATAGACAAGGTAACCCCCCTCCTCCATCGCGTCGGCAATACCGTTTAGCGACGTCAGCACCAGATTGTTATCACTGAATAATTCATAAAAACCTGAGACGACAGCCAGCGTACGATCTGTTGGCAGCGTGACCAGATCGTCAGTCGAAAACGCATCGCCCTGCTCAAACAATGCAATATCGGTTAACCCCTTTTGCGCCAGTAAATGATTCCCTTGCTGAACATTGGCCAGTTCAAAATCCCGCATCAGGATATGGGCGATCGGCTGAGCAATTTTCTCAATAGCATTAAGAACATACCTGCCATGACCTGCCGCAACATCCAACAGCCGCACTGCCTGATGCTGCTCAGCAAGCCGGGTGGCGGCCAGAGAAAGGAGTTCTTCGACGTGCTTTTCCCGCATCCTTGTACAGTGCCAGCCAATGTTCTTCAGGTAATAGCGGTCGAGAACTCTTCCCAATGCATTTTTCCCGGTGGGTTGATTCTCATAAATATATTCCAGCGAAGCACCAGAATCGAAGCCGGTTTCCAGACCCAGCCTGATGCCTGAAGAGAGCTTTCCAACATGCCGTAGCGCGAACGCATTAAGCGCCCAATACATGCGCTTGAAAACATTTTTTTCAGGTAAACGCAGCTTCTCATACTCATCTTGCGTAGCTCCCCGCAAATGTGAGTTGAACAACGAAGGGGCAATATTCATTTGTGCGAAGTGTGTCACCAGGAACTGCTTGATCTGGCCGTCCCTCATTGAGCCCCAATCCTGTTCCGGACAGCCGTACCCGGCATCTGGCATCAGCAGAAGTTCTTTCGTGCGGCTTCCCAGATTGGCATAAAAGTTCAGTAGCACACCCAATCCCGCCTCACGATCGGCTTTCGTAACAACAAACTGCGTCGGTGCGGACCACGCAAAAGCACTTCTGAAAATACGTTGGCTGGAGTAGAGAAGATCGCGAACGGCAGGGTAAGCACGAAACCGTCCTTTGAGCATGCCCTTCAGCTTGAGCGAAAAAGCCTCGCGTTTTCGTAAGACAAATTGCGGGGAATAGAAAATGGCCGAACGGATATCCGGGGCGTAATCCGTCATCCAGGCCGCAATGACCACGGCGCGCTCGCCATGAGAAATAACAGCAATGTCCTGCACTTGGATCGCATATTGCGCTGTGATGTGATCGATAAATTGCTGAAAATAATATCCCTCATGGGAGATAGCCGATGCTCCCTCGGCAGATTCAACCATGATGTCGCTGCCAGCAAAATCGAGGGCAAAGAACGCGTAATCTTCCAAACCCAGCGTTGTCATTAATGCTGACGGTTTATCACTAAAGTCGCTTTCGCGATAAAACAAAATGATGGCAGGTGTTCCGCAGGCACCGCGCGGCGCGCGAGCGGGGAAATAGCGGTAAATCATCTGGTGATTGTCATGGCTGACAAAATGTTGCAACTGTCCTGTTTGCGGCATGGCCATCCTCCCGCGAGAAATTCGCTGATGCAAAACATCTGTTGAATAACGTCCCTCAGAAGAAGGACGTTTGTGGCAGGTAATACAGGTTACGACATCGTACCTGCGCGGATGCGCTGCTTAATTTTATCCAGCAGCATCGGTTCCCACTCGTTATCCCAACGTTCAACGAGCGCTTTGCGGCGCGCCAGAATCTCCGGTTCACGTGCATTAAAACCTTCGACGATATATTTCTTCGCCATCCGTTCACGGTATTGATAGCCGACACTGTTGATGATTTGCTCGACGGTCAAATCCTGGTTGAGCATTTTTGCTACATGCAGCGTTGAGAGAAGCACCTGGCTGGCAAGCAGATCGCGGTTGTGAATATGTTTGTCGACCAACTCTCTGGTCCACAGTTTTTCTTGATAAATGGTTTCGAACGCTTCAATAGAGATACAGCAATGTTCCATCTCTTCGGTGTAGTGATAACCCAGCAAATAAAGCACGCCGAGGTTGCCCGACATTTTTGTCACCACATCAAAACGACCATTATCGAAGAGATTGTCAAAGAAGGAGAGGCCCGTCATGCACACCTGGCTTTCAAATATGCCAATGCTGCGCACGGCCTCTTTAAAAAATGCGCCATCAGATTTTTTGCCAGCGAATTTTTCCCGCTCAATGCCGCCGATGATAGGTTCTGCCAACTCTTTATAGGCACCGTATAAGAAGTCATAGACACGCGGATGATATTGCTCTCTGACCGGTGGTGTAATGCCTTTGGTGATGAAGTTATTTAATTTACGGTGTGCTGCCGCGTGTCGTTTTTCCTGAGTGACAAACAATGCGAAGCGCTCATCTTTTTGCGGTGCCCCTTCGATAAACTCATCATAATAGTCGCCGATTTTTTCCCCATAGAATTCGAAGAATTCGAGCACATAAGACGTGCCTAAACCAATAAGTGAAGAAGCAGGGTCAGGATTCCATTGGAAATTAAAATGCTCATTCAACTCCATGACACCATAAACTTCCTGGGGTACAGCGCGTAATTTCAGATCCATCACATTTTCCTTAACGTTTAAATATCCTGATCAGATAGACAAACCACCATCAATAACAATGGTCTGCCCGGTAATATGACGCCCACCTTTACCCAATAAGAAAGCAACCATCAGCGCAATGTCCTCAGGTTCGCCGATCTTTCTGAGCGGAGTCTGTTTGGTTAGCTGTGACAATGCTTTCTCCGGCACCGAAGAGAGCATATCGGTCTTAATCAGGCCCGGCGCAATGCAGTTCACGCGGATATTAAAATTTCCCGCTTCCCGCGCGAGACTTTTGGTGAAGCCATATTGCGCGGATTTTGCGGCTGCGTAGTTAGTCTGCCCGACATTGCCGCGCAATCCGGCGATTGAATTAATGTTGATGATGCAACCGTCTCTCTGCATCATCATATCGTTGAGTAAATAATGGTTCAGATAAAAGAGCGAATTGAGATTGGTATTAATAACATCGAGCCAGTCATCAATGCTCATCGCAAAACTCAGCGCATCCTTCGTGATACCAGCATTATTAATAACGGCGTAAGGAATGCTATGGTTTTCCCGTATTGTTTCGCACAACTTCTTGACGGAATTAACATCGGAAACATCACAGGGATAACACCAGCAAACTTCGCCATTCACATTAAGTGAATGCATTAAATCACGGGCAAGCTCGACATTACTTTTGTAGGTAAAGATCACTTTGTAATTCTGCTTCACCAATTCTTTAACGATAGCAGACCCAATGCCACGACTACCCGCCGTGACTAACACCCATTTCTTATCAACCATCTTGCGGTTCCTTTATATTTCCAATTCACGCCTGGACGCTTTGGTCATACAACCAATGGAAGACTGAAAAATAATCGTACCCTGTTGTACGGCATGAATATTAAAGATGTTATAAGCCGAGTCATTATCAATATAGATATCTTTATCTTCAATAAAAAAGCTAATTTCCGAAAAATTTATATCACCACCGACAATTAGCTGCTCCGAAATAAATAATTTTTGCGCGACATGATAAGTCGTAATGTTATCGTAACGATGATGCTTCGATATTTTCAGTGCCTGCTGATGAAAATAATCATCTTTTCGCTGATTAAAACAAATGGAGAACAGCAGGGTATCCATTAATAGCCAATTATGTGAAATATGCGGATAGTGACTTTTTAACGATTCAAGATGCATTTGGATAAACTCATCTGATATCGGAATCCGGGTTGCACTCTTTGGCAGGTTAGGAGGTTTTTGCGCTAAGAGTGTTGCCGTCACGCACACTGCCTCAGGATTTTGTGATTCTGCGATGGTTAGTGTTTGTTTATTCTCTCCTTCTTTAAGAGTGAATTGCACATCGGTATTCATGGAAACAGGGTTTTTAATATAAAAATCGAGGCTGGAATGCGTTTTCAGCCAGGGGGTTATCATGACTTTGGCGTCAAGTAAGGTCAGCATTCCCTGAACAATAATGTCTTTAAGCCCATTCTTGATGGCGAACGCTTTATCGAAATGCACTTTATTACGATCGCCAGAGTAATCAGCCCACTTCTCAATATCGCGCGCGGAGTAGCGTCTGATCATTATTTAAACCTCTTAATAACCAGACAGCTATTCGCGCCACCGAAACCATAATTGACATTAACAATGTGATTCAAGTTCTGTCCGTACATATGGTTATTAGGCACATAATTCAGATCGCATTTTGGGTCAGGATTATTCAGGTTAATCGTTGCCGGAACCATATGGTCAGCAATACTTTTCAAACAAAAGATAGTTTCTATCCCGCCCGCCGCCGCAATCAGGTGGCCGGTATAGGATTTTGTACTCGAGACCGGAATATCATAGGCCTTCTTGCCAAACACCTCTTTCAATACCAACGTTTCATTGTAATCATTCATCGGCGTTGAGGTGCCGTGGGCATTGATATAGTCGATATCATCAATGCCAACCTGTGCATACTCCATGGCTTTTTGAATTGTCGTCACCCTGCCGACCAGGTCAGGTGCCGGCGCGGTAAGGTTCGCGTATGCGTCGCTGTGATTCGCATAGCCAATCACTTCGCCGTAAATAGTCGCATTGCGCGCCAGCGCGTCTTCCAGCCTTTCCAGGCAAACCGTTGCGCCACCTTCGGACAGAATGAACCCACTTCGGTCGAGGCTGAATGGACAGCATGCTTTTACCACATCCTGTTGCTCCTTCGACAGCGCGCCCAAAATATCAACCGACCAAATAGTGAATGGCTGCATCAGGCTTTCGCCACCGCCTGCAATCATCATTCGCGCTTTCCCGCTTTTGATGACTTCATATGCATCACCAATCGCGATATTTCCCGTTGCGCAGGCGGCAATAGGGCTATTTTGGTACCCCTTCAATTTCCAGTTAACGGAGATCAATGACGTGCCGATGCTTGGCATAGAGTGAAAGCAGCTGTGTGCAGATGCTGACAGCAAATCGGGGTCTGAGTAAGCGTAATAATTCACCGTTGAGCAATCGAAACCCGCCCAGCCGGTGCCAAAGATAACGCCGCAGTCGCGAGGATCATAATGAGAGAAGATATCTTGATCGTTGCCAAACGCCATCGTGAGGGCTTCGTCGGCGGCTATCAAGCCGAACTCTGCGAATCGTGGCGCATTCTTAAGAATTTTTCTGGAGAATTTGGAAAGATTGAGAGGAAAGTTAACTTTACCGAATATTTTGGCGGAAACCCCTTTTCCGGGCTCATCCCAAATTTCATAGCCTAATTTTTTATCACGAACGGATTGCCATATTTTTTCGCTATTTTCACCCAATGAACAAATGGCACCATATCCGGTAATAACGACGCGATGTGATTGTTGAGCAGATGTGTTCACGTTATTTCTCCTCGACGTATTTATTTTGCAGGTAAGCCATTAATTCACCAAAAGTATTAGGCTTTGCTTCGGCTAATGCATTTAAATCAATATCGACGTCTAATGTTTTTTTTGCCTCCACTTTAATGGTAACAAAATCAAGGCTTACGAGATCTAATGCTGCAATGGGCGTGTCATTATTAAGCTGTTCAATGTCGTAATCGGTTAGCCGGTTAATTAACGCCTTGAGGAAATGTTCGAGTTCTTTGTTCATATCTATATCCTTATAAACATGCGAATGATGATTAATATAAATAGAAGATACACGCTACATGGAAATTCTAGAGCCAAATTACAAGTGCCCTTATTGAAAGTCAAAAAGTATTGTCGGGAAAATTTCTTATATTTAAATGAGGGGACGGATATATTTAGGAATAATATTCAAATAATGCGCAGGTACGCAATATATATACTTCAATAAAAAACAAAATTCCGAATAATAATTAGACAAGTGAAAACAGAAGCTTCCCAATATTAAAAACGCAGAGAAGCTTCTGTATGTGTTTATTTGCTCTTCGCTTTTGCCAGCATTTCCCGAATATTCGCCACATTCGCCTGGCCTTTGTGCATCCGTTCCTCGGCACTGATCACTTTGCGTTCTTGCTCCCAGATCAGATCGTCCTGCGGCAGTTCCAGCAAGAAGCGGCTCGGTTCCGGACGCACCAGTTCCCCGTACTGACGGCGCTCTTTGCAGAGCGTAAAAATCAGCTCTTTCTGCGCACGGGTGATGCCGACATACGCCAGGCGGCGCTCTTCATCAACGTTGTCTTCATCAATACTACTCTGGTGTGGTAATAGCCCTTCTTCCATGCCAACCAGGAAAACATACGGGAACTCCAGACCCTTAGAGGCGTGAAGCGTCATCAATTGCACCTGATCGGATTCGTCATCGCTTTCGCCGCGCTCCATCATGTCGCGCAGGGTAAAGCGTGTGACCACCTCAGCCAACGTCATTGGCTCGTCCAGCTCGCTGCCCTCGAGCATTTCCGTCATCCAGCCAAACAGGGTGTTGACGTTTTTCATGCGCATTTCAGCGGCTTTCGGGCTGGGTGATGTTTCAAACAGCCAGGATTCGTAATCAATGCCGTGGATCAAATCGCGTACCGCCGCAATCGGTTCACGCTCCGATAAGCGTTGAACTTCGCCGAGCCAGTGGGTAAAACGCGTTAATGCATCGTAGCCGCGCCCGGTGAGCGTCTGATTCAGGCCAACATCGAAACTGCCAGCAAACAGGCTTTTATTGCGCACCATCGCCCATTCCCCCAGCTTTTGCAGCGTGGCTGAGCCAATTTCACGTTTCGGTGTATTCACAATGCGCAAAAAGGCGCTGTCATCTTCGGTATTGGTCAAGACACGCAGATACGCCAACAAGTCTTTAATTTCCGGGCGTGAGAAGAACGAGGTTCCGCCAGAAATTTTGTACGGTATGCGGTTCTGCATCAGAAATTTTTCAAATACCCGCGACTGATGGTTGCCGCGATAAAGGATCGCGTAATCCTTGTATTGGGTCTTATTGATAAAGTGATGGGCGATCAGCTCGCCGGTTACGCGCTCGGCCTCATGCTCTTCATGGTTCGCGCTGAGGATTTTCAACTCCGGCCCGTAGCCCAGTTCCGAGAACAGGCGCTTTTCAAACACGTGCGGATTGTTGGCGATAAGAATGTTGGCGGCTTTCAAAATACGCCCGGAGGAACGGTAGTTCTGCTCCAGTTTAATCACCTGCAATGCGGGGAAATCCTGGCTCAGCAGCACAAGGTTTTGCGGGCGCGCGCCGCGCCAGGAATAGATAGACTGGTCATCATCCCCCACCACCGTAAAGCGCGCGCGCTGGCCAACCAGCAGTTTCACCAGCTCGTATTGACTGGTGTTGGTGTCTTGATATTCATCCACCAGCAGGTAACGAATTTTGTTTTGCCAGCGTTCAAGCACTTCCTGGTTGCGCTGCAATAACAGTGTTGGTAGCAAAATCAGATCATCGAAGTCGAGGACATTGCAGGCCTTCATGTGCGCGTCATACAGGCTATAGCAGTGAGCAAAGATGCGATCCCGCTCGCCAATCGCTCGCGCTGCCGCCTGCGGAGGGGTTAACAGATCGTTTTTCCAGTTCGAGATCGTCGAGATCAGCTGTTGCAGCACAACTTTGTCGTCATCGATCAGCCCTTCGGTGAGATCTTTGAGCAAAGCGATCTGATCGGTGTCGTCAAACAGGGAAAAGTTCGATTTCATCCCCAGCGCGGCATACTCGCGTTTGATGATATTCAGCCCCAGCGTGTGAAACGTGGAGATCATCAGCCCGCGCGCCTCTTTGCGCCCCAACGTCTGTGCGACACGCTCTTTCATTTCGCGCGCAGCTTTGTTGGTAAAGGTAACCGCCGCGATATGCTTCGCTTGATACCCACAGCCGCGAATCAAGTGGGCGATTTTATTGGTGATCACGCGTGTTTTGCCGGATCCCGCACCCGCCAGCACCAGGCAAGGTCCGGTGACAAATTCGACGGCTTGTTGTTGTCCGGGGTTTAAACGCATAGAAAAATCACTCAATGAAAGACTGAAAAGAATATACACGAGCCGTTCAATTTGCGTCGCGTTAGCAAATCCCAGGGCTTACGAAAGTAAGTGGCTGAGGTAAACAGGCGAGGCAGATTGAAGGCCGAAGTGTATAAAGGCGTGGTAGTATAGCCAGCCGAAACTTATCCACTCAAGGCACGATCATGGCAAAAACCGCAGCGGCACTGCATATCCTTGTTAAAGAAGAAAAACTGGCGTTGGATCTTCTGGAACAAATCAAAAATGGCGGCGACTTCGAGAAGCTGGCAAAGAAACATTCGATTTGCCCGTCAGGCAAAAAAGGCGGCCACTTAGGTGAATTCCGCCAGGGCCAGATGGTTCCGGCGTTTGATAAAGTGGTGTTCTCCTGCCCGGTGCTGGAGCCGACCGGCCCTCTGCATACTCAATTCGGTTATCACATCATCAAAGTGCTGTACCGCAACTAATAGAAAAGCCCGGTAGCGTTAACGTTTACCGGGCTTACTTTGCTGTAGAGCTGTAGGTCGGGTAAGCGAAGCGCCACCCGACATCTTTTTTAGCCTGCCACTGCGATACGCTTCATATCCGTCATATAACCGCGCAACTTATGACCCACTTTCTCGATTTCGTGGCTGCGAATGGCTTCGTTTACATCGCGCAGTTGCGCGTTGTCGACGGCGCCTTCGGCAATCGCTTTACCCAGATCGCCGGTTTGCAGCGTGGTCATGAACTCTTTCAGCAGCGGTACGCAAGCGTAAGAGAACAGGTAGTTACCGTATTCGGCGGTATCGGAGATAACAACGTTCATCTCGTACAGACGCTTACGCGCGATGGTATTGGCAATCAGCGGCAGCTCATGCAGAGACTCGTAGTAGGCAGATTCTTCGATAATGCCGGAATCCACCATCGTTTCGAATGCCAGCTCAACGCCCGCTTTCACCATTGCGATCATCAGTACGCCTTTATCGAAGTACTCTTGCTCGCTGATTTTGCCTTCAAATTGCGGCGCGGTTTCGAACGCGGTTTTACCGGTCTCTTCACGCCAGGTCAGCAGTTTCTTATCGTCGTTAGCCCAGTCAGCCATCATGCCGGAAGAGAACTCGCCGGAGATAATATCGTCCATGTGTTTCTGGAACAGCGGAGCCATAATGCCTTTCAGTTGCTCAGACAACGCGAAAGCACGCAGTTTAGCCGGGTTGGACAGACGGTCCATCATCAGCGTGATACCGCCCTGCTTCAGCGCTTCGGTCACGGTTTCCCAGCCGAACTGGATCAGTTTTTCCGCGTAAGCTGGATCCGTACCTTCCGCCACCAGCTTGTCGAAGCACAGCAGAGAACCGGCTTGCAGCATACCGCAGAGAATGGTCTGCTCACCCATCAGATCTGATTTCACTTCTGCCACGAAGGATGATTCCAGAACACCCGCGCGATGACCGCCGGTCGCTGCCGCCCAGGCTTTGGCAATCGCCATGCCTTCGCCTTTCGGATCGTTTTCCGGGTGTACCGCAATCAGCGTCGGTACGCCGAAGCCGCGTTTGTACTCTTCACGCACTTCGGTACCCGGGCATTTCGGTGCCACCATCACAACGGTGATATCTTTGCGGATCTGCTCGCCCACTTCGACGATGTTAAAACCGTGGGAGTAGCCCAGCGCGGCGCCATCTTTCATCAGCGGCTGCACAGAACGAACCACGTCAGAGTGCTGTTTGTCCGGCGTCAGGTTTACCACCAGATCCGCCTGGGGGATTAATTCTTCGTAGGTGCCAACTTTAAAACCGTTTTCGGTCGCTTTACGCCAGGAAGCGCGCTTTTCCGCGATCGCTTCTGCACGCAGGGCATAGGAGATGTCCAGGCCGGAGTCACGCATGTTCAGACCCTGGTTCAGGCCTTGCGCGCCACAGCCGACAATGACCACTTTTTTACCCTGAAGATAACTTGCGCCGTCGGCAAATTCTTCACGCGCCATAAAGCGACATTTGCCCAGTTGGGCCAGTTGCTGGCGCAGATTCAGTGTATTGAAGTAGTTAGCCATGGTGAGACCTCGTGATGTTGTATTGTTGTGCTTTATTGTTCAGTTCGCGAAAGCGCGAGATTGAACCCACTATATGACAGGAAATGCGTTGCTTAAATTGATATATTCACAATGTGACATTGCAATTATTGCAATGTAAATTTGTGGAGCTTGTCTCATGGATTTACGCGATTTAAAAACCTTCCTCCACCTGGCGGAAAGCCGTCATTTTGGGCGCAGCGCACGCGCCATGCATGTCAGTCCTTCCACACTTTCGCGCCAAATCCAACGGCTGGAAGAAGACCTCGGCCAGCCATTATTTATCCGCGATAACCGCACCGTGACCCTGACCGAAGCAGGGGAAGAGCTGCGCGTTTTCGCGCAACAAACGCTGTTGCAGTACCAACAACTTCGCCACACCATCGACCAGCAAGGCCCGTCGCTCTCCGGCGAACTGCACCTGTTTTGTTCAGTGACCGCGGCTTATAGCCATTTACCGCCGATACTCGATCGCTTTCGTGCCGAACATCCCTCGGTAGAAATTAAACTCACCACCGGCGATGCCGCCGACGCGGTGGAAAAAGTGGTGACGGGAGAAGCGGACCTAGCGATTGCCGGTAAGCCGGAAATGCTCCCCGGCGCGGTGGCGTTTTCGATGCTGGAAAACCTCGCGGTTGTGCTGATTGCTCCGGCATTGCCCTGCCCGGTGCGTAATCAGGTTTCACAACCCGAGCCAGACTGGTCAACCGTGCCGTTTATCATGGCGGATCAAGGCCCGGTTCGCCGCCGTATTGAGTTATGGTTTCGCCGACATAAAATCAGCAACCCGTCGATTTACGCCACGGTTGGCGGGCATGAAGCGATGGTGTCGATGGTAGCGCTGGGCTGTGGCGTGGCGCTGATCCCGGAAATCGTGCTGGAAAACAGCCCGGAGCCGGTGCGCAACCGCGTAATGATCCTTGAACGTAGCGATGAGAAAACGCCGTTCGAACTTGGCGTGTGCGCACAAAAAAAGCGGCTGCATGAGCCGCTTATCAGTGCGTTCTGGCAAATCCTGCCGGGTCATTAACCGGCAAGGAAAAAGCGGAACGCCGGGTTGTGAGTTTCGTTGTGGCAATAATAGCCCAACTCGCTGAGCCGGGTTTCGAAATCCGGCTCATGCTCGCCCAACTCAAACGCCGCCAGCACGCGCCCATAGTCAGTGCCGTGGCTGCGATAGTGGAACAGCGAGATATTCCAGTGCGTGCCAAGCGTATGCAGAAACTTCAGCAGCGCGCCCGGTGATTCCGGAAACTCGAAACTGTACAAACGCTCCTGCAACGGTTTCGACGGCCGCCCGCCAACCATATAGCGTACGTGCAGTTTCGCCATCTCATCATCGGAGAGATCCACCACGCTATAGCCGCCTTCACGCAGCAGTTCGAGGATTTCCCGACGCTCTTCCAGCCCGCGACTTAAACGCACGCCCACAAAGATACAAGCGTCTTTGGCATCGGCCAGCCGGTAGTTGAACTCGGTTACCGAACGCCCGCCAAGCAGTTGGCAGAATTTCAGAAAGCTGCCTTTTTCTTCCGGAATGGTCACCGCCAGCAGGGCTTCGCGCTGTTCACCCAGCTCGCAACGCTCCGAGACATACCGCAAGCCATGGAAATTAACATTGGCGCCCGAAAGCACATGCGCAAGCCGCTCGCCGTGAATATTATTCTCGGCGATGTATTTTTTCATCCCCGCCAGCGCCAGCGCACCGGACGGTTCCGCTACCGCGCGGACATCTTCAAACAAGTCTTTCATCGCCGCGCAAATCGCATCGCTATCAACGGTGATAATGTCGTCGAGATAGGCCTGGCAGAGGCGGAAGGTTTCATCGCCAATGCGTTTGACCGCCACGCCTTCAGCAAACAGCCCCACGCGCGTCAGATCCACCGGATGCCCGGCCTCAAGCGCCGCTTTCAGGCAGGCGGAATCTTCCGCTTCGACGGCAATGACTTTGATTTGCGGCATCAACTGCTTGATCAACACCGCGACGCCCGCCGCCAGGCCACCACCGCCCACCGGAACGAAAACGCGATCGAGATGCGCATCCTGTTGCAGCAGCTCCAGCGCCAACGTGCCCTGCCCGGCAATGACCATTGGGTGGTCGAATGGCGGAACAAAGGTGAAACCTTGTTGTTCAGAGAGCTCAATGGCTTTCGCTTTTGCTTCGTCGAAGTTCGCGCCGTGCAGCAACACTTCGCCGCCGAAGCTGCGCACAGCATCGACTTTGATATCCGCCGTGGCGACCGGCATTACGATCAGCGATTTGATGCCGAGGCGCGTTGACGACATCGCAACGCCCTGTGCGTGGTTACCCGCTGACGCGGTGATCACGCCGTGCGCTTTTTGTTCGGCGGTCAACCCGGCGATCATCGCGTACGCGCCGCGCAGTTTGAAACTGTGAACTGGCTGCCTGTCTTCGCGTTTCACCAGAATGACGTTATCGAGGCGCGAAGAGAGTTTGTCCATCTTTTGCAGCGGCGTCACTTGCGCCGCTTCATAGACCGGTGCGCGCAGCACCGCCCTCAGATATTCCGCCCCTTCGGGGGCGGCGGAGAGGGGTTGGGATTCGGCCATGATTAACCCCCGAGTTTGGATTTATCGCGTACCGCGCCTTTATCCGCACTGGTCGCGAGGCTGGCGTAAGCGCGCAGCGCGAAGGAGACCTGACGTTCACGATCAACCGGCGTCCAGGCCTTGTCGCCTCGGGCTTCCTGTGCTTCGCGACGCGCGGCCAGATCCCGATCGCTCAGTTGCAACTGAATGCCACGGTTCGGGATATCAATCGCGATGATATCGCCATCTTCAATCAGGCCGATATTGCCGCCGCTGGCCGCTTCCGGAGAAACGTGACCGATGGAAAGACCTGAAGTCCCGCCCGAGAAACGGCCATCGGTGATCAGCGCACAGGCTTTGCCCAGCCCCATTGATTTCAGGAAGCTGGTCGGATAGAGCATCTCTTGCATGCCCGGCCCGCCTTTCGGCCCTTCATAACGAATGACAACCACATCGCCGGCCACCACTTTGCCGCCAAGAATCGCCTCAACAGCCGCGTCCTGACTTTCATAGACTTTTGCCGGGCCGGTAAATTTCAGGTTGCTGTCATCAACGCCGGCAGTTTTAACAATGCAGCCGTTTTCCGCGAAATTGCCATACAGCACGGCCAAACCACCATCCCGGCTGTAGGCATGCTCCAGAGAACGGATACAGCCTTCGGCGCGATCGTCATCCAGCGTGTCCCAACGGCAATCCTGCGAAAACGCCTGAGTGGTGCGAATACCCGCCGGCCCCGCGCGGAACATGGTTTTCACCGCGTCGTCTTTGGTCAGCATCACATCGTATTGATCAAGGGTTTGCGGCAGGGTCAGACCGAGCACGTTTTTCACGTCGCGGTTCATCAAGCCTGCGCGATCCAATTCGCCCAGAATACCCAGCACGCCACCTGCGCGGTGCACATCTTCCATATGATATTTCTGCGTACTCGGCGCGACTTTGCACAACTGCGGCACTTTGCGGGAAAGCTTGTCGATATCACTCATGGTGAAATCAATTTCCGCTTCCTGCGCGGCGGCCAACAGGTGCAGAACGGTATTGGTGGAACCGCCCATGGCGATATCCAGCGTCATGGCGTTTTCAAATGCCGCTTTGTTGGCAATGGAACGCGGCAGCGCGCTGGCATCATCCTGCTCGTAGTAACGCTTGGTCAGCGCAACAATGCGTTTGCCGGCATTGATAAACAGATCTTTGCGGTCGGTGTGAGTTGCCAACAGCGAACCGTTACCCGGCTGTGACAGGCCCAGCGCTTCGGTCAGACAGTTCATCGAGTTGGCGGTAAACATGCCGGAACAGGAGCCGCATGTCGGGCAAGCGGAACGCTCAACCTGCTCGCTCTGCTCATCAGACACTTTCGGGTCCGCACCCTGGATCATTGCATCGACCAGATCGAGTTTGATTATCTGGTTAGAAAGTTTGGTTTTCCCGGCTTCCATCGGGCCGCCGGAGACGAAAATCACTGGAATGTTTAGACGCAGGGAGGCCATCAACATCCCCGGGGTGATTTTGTCGCAGTTGGAAATACACACCATCGCATCAGCGCAGTGGGCATTCACCATATATTCAACGGAGTCGGCGATCAGCTCGCGGGAGGGCAATGAGTAAAGCATGCCGCCGTGACCCATGGCGATGCCGTCATCAACGGCGATGGTGTTGAACTCTTTCGCCACGCCGCCTGCGGCTTCGATTTGCTCCGCAACCAGCTTACCAAGATCGCGCAGGTGAACGTGGCCTGGCACGAACTGGGTAAACGAGTTCACGACGGCAATAATCGGTTTGCCGAAATCGGCGTCGGTCATCCCGGTTGCGCGCCACAGCGCGCGGGCACCCGCCATATTGCGCCCATGAGTGGTGGTAGCGGAACGGTACTTAGGCATGCTCTTTTTACTCCCGTCTGTCTTTCTTTGCCCTTTATCCTTCGCGCTGCAACGTTGTTGGCTGCAACGCAAAAGGTTTGGGAAGATAATTTTTGTTATTGGTTTACTTGATCCAACCAGCCCCATTTATCTTCCGTTTCACCGGTGAAGAGGCCAAAGAATGCTTGCTGAATACGTTTGGTGACCGGGCCACAACGGCCTTCGCCCACCTGGATACCATCAACGCTGCGTACCGGGGTGATTTCCGCTGCGGTACCGGACATAAACACTTCATCCGCCAGATACAGTGATTCACGGGACAACACCTGCTCGCGAACTTCGATATTCAGCTCTTTTGCCAGCTTGATGATCGCGTCACGGGTAATGCCCGGCAGTGCGGAAGAGGTGAACGGCGGGGTGAACAGAATGCCGTCTTTCACTTCGAACAGGTTTTCACCCGCGCCTTCTGAAATATAGCCGTTCACGTCCAGTGCGATACCTTCCTGGTAGCCGTGGCGGCGCGCTTCGCTCCCCACCAGCAGTGAGGAAAGGTAGTTACCGCCCGCTTTTGCAGCCGTCGGAATGGTGTTTGCCGCAACTCGGTTCCAGGAAGAAACCATCGCATCGATCCCCTGCTCCAGCGCTTCTGCGCCCAAGTACGCGCCCCACGGGAACGCAGCGATGATCACGTCGGTGGTGTAGCCTTCTGGCGGGTTCACGCCCATGCCAACGTCGCCAACAAAGACCAGCGGACGAATGTAAGCGCTGGTCAGGTTGTTTTTGCGGATCACCGAACGGCAGGCTTCCATCAGTTCATCAATACTCTGAGAAACCGGGAAACGGTAGATTTTTGCGGAGTCGCGCAGGCGTTGCATATGTTCGCGATGGCGGAAAACGACCGGACCTTTGTACGAATCGTAGCAGCGAATACCTTCAAACACAGACGTACCGTAGTGCAATGCATGAGACATCACGTGAACTTTTGCATCTTCCCAACGTACCATTTCGCCATTAGACCAAATGTAGTCTGCTTTTTTCGTCGTCATTGTTCTTCCTTTTGCGTTTACACGCGGATTTGTTGTGATTGTGATGATGTGGCGCGCTGCCGGATATCAACCCGGGCAACGTCGACAAGTTTGCTCAACTGGCTAAACAGTAATTCGACTGGCCGCAGGCTGGCAACGGTCAATTCGATATTTATGTTCTGTGCATTGCTGGCAGTTTCCATATTCATGGCGCACACCTGAAAGCCTCGGTGGCGCACCACGCGCAGTACGCGTTCTAACGTTTCCGGGTTGAAGCGAGCTTCAACAGCGACCTGATGTTGCATCATGATAATTTCTCCAGCATTTGTGAGTTACTGGCACCTGGCGGCACCAGTGGCCAGACATTCTCAAGTTCGTCGATTGAGACATGAAGCAGGTATGGCCCTGGGCTCGAAAGCAGAGTATCGAGAGCCGCTTCAACCTGGTCTTTATGGGTAATGTGTTGGCCCGGGATGCCAAAGGCGCTGGCCAGCGTGAGGAAATCGGGGTTATCGGTCAGGGTGGTTTCACTATAACGCTCGTTGAAGAATAACTGCTGCCACTGGCGAACCATTCCTAAGCGCTGGTTATCGAGTAAAACGATCTTCAGCGGTAATTGCTTGCGTTTTACGGTGCCCAACTCCTGAACATTCATCATGAAGGAGCCGTCACCGGAGATACAGATTACCGTATCATCCGGGCGGGCAACTTGCGCCCCCACCGCAGCAGGCAAACCGAAGCCCATTGTTCCTAATCCGCTGGAAGTGATGAAGTTTTCCGGGCGATTAAAACTGAGATGCTGGGCCGCCCACATTTGATGTTGGCCCACATCGGTAGTCACCACGCTGTTTTCCGGTTTGCGATCGGAAAGCTGTTTTAACAACAGCGGCGCATAAATTGCTTCGCCGGGATGATCATAACGCCAGGCGTGCTCGCGGCGCAGATCCGCGCTGTACTGGCGCCATTCATCAATTGCCAGTGTTTGTTGCAACGCTGGCAGCAGCGCGATTAAATCGCCCTGCAATGCAACATGCGCCTGACGCAACTTGCTCATTTCTGCCGGGTCGATATCCATATGGATAACTTGCGCATGCGGGGCGAAGGTATTGAGTTTGCCGGTCACGCGATCGTCAAAACGCGCGCCTACAGCGATCAGCAAATCACACTCTTGCACGGCAAAGTTTGCCGCTTTCGTACCGTGCATCCCCAGCATACCCAGGTAGTAAGCGTAATCGGGATCCACCGCACCCAGCCCTTTCAGCGTGCAAGCCACCGGCATTTTTGTCACGGACAGGAATTCGCGCAATGCCGGAACAGCCTGAGCCATACCGACCCCGCCGCCAACATACAGCATCGGTTTTTTAGCCTGAGCGAGCATCTGCGAAGCTTGATTCACCTGCGCCTGCGGGAAAAAGCTGTCGTCCTCAACGGTCGTGAAATGCGGTTCGAGATTGCCGACAGCCAGTTGGATATCTTTAGGGATATCAATCAGAACCGGGCCGGGGCGGCCAGAGTTTGCGACGTGGAAAGCTTCAGCCATGATGCGCGGCAACTCTTCCAGCGATCCAACGAGAAAACTGTGTTTGGTACACGCCAGGGATAAGCCCAATACATCCACTTCCTGAAAGGCGTCCGTACCGATAAACGGGGCGGCAACCTGGCCGGTGATCGCCACAACCGGGACGGAATCTAACAGCGCGTCCGCCAGACCGGTGATTAAGTTGGTAGCGCCAGGGCCTGAAGTGGCAATACACACGCCTGTTTTGCCGGTGGCGCGGGCATAACCGATGGCGGCCATCGCCGCGCCCTGCTCGTGTCGGCACAATAGGTGTTCCACGCCGCCGTCATACAATGCATCGTAGACCGGCATAATTGCGCCACCAGGATATCCGAAAACGATATCGATATTCTGTGCTCGCAACGCATGTACCACCCATTGTGCTCCATTCATAGCTACTTCCCCGTCGTATATCGGGAGAAACAGAATTTTGTGCTATTACTCATTCTCTGCTCCTCATTTATGTTTTTGAGTTATAAAAAAACCCCCGGACCTTTCGGTGCGGGGGTCTTAGTTCGTTAAGGCTTGTTTTTTAAGCCTTTCCTCGTCCAAGTGCAGCCCCGCACGGTGGGATAATAATCACCACCACGCTAATCACGACTAGGCTAATCACTTGCAGAAGGGCTTTCATATGTGTTCGTTCTGGCTTCATGTTCGAAGGAATGCCTAAAGAGGTAACACAGATTTGCGACAAGACACAAGAAAAAATTATGGCAAGTTTTGTGGCGAAGTTAGCAATTCAATAAAAAACCGTTGTTTTATATGACAAAAATGAAAGGTGAAAATATTTCACCCATTCGGAGCTACCGACATAGCTGCGATCGTGGTTCCAATTGCATGAAAATTGCGTCCTTTTGCCTTCAAATGCTGGGAAATAGTACGTAAATCCGTTATTTCAGCGGTGATAAAGGTGTGATGAAAACAGATAATGCGTAGGACAAGGAGGGGTTATGGCATTGTCTGTAATTTATACAAGGGCTGTATTGGGCGTGACGGCGCCGCTAGTAACTGTTGAAGTACATATTAGTAACGGGCTACCGGGGCTGACTATTGTTGGCTTGCCGGAAACAACCGTCAAAGAGGCGCGCGATCGGGTACGTAGCGCAGTCATCAACAGTGGTTATGATTTCCCGGCCAAGCGGATCACGATAAATCTCGCACCTGCGGATTTACCAAAAGAAGGGGGACGGTACGATTTGCCCATCGCCATCGCACTTCTGGCAGCCTCTGAGCAGATCACGGTGTCCGAGCTCGGCCATTACGAGTTCGTCGGCGAGCTTGCTCTTACAGGCGCGCTACGGGGAGTTCCTGGTGCTATATCTTGTGTAATTGATGCGGTGAATGCAAACAGGCAAATCATTATCGCAAAAGAGAACGAAGCGGAAGCAAGCCTGGTCGAAACGCAGGCATGCCTGGTCGCCAGCCATCTATTGGAAGTATGCGCATTTCTTGAAGGTAAACAGGCTTTACGCCCTCCGGAACCGTTGGTTGGCTACGAGGAAAGACGCAGTGAGGATTTGAGCGACGTCATTGGGCAGGAGCAAGGGAAGCGAGCCTTAGAGATCACCGCTGCAGGTGGACATAACTTACTGCTGATTGGGCCGCCGGGAACAGGAAAAACAATGCTGGCGAGTCGGATGGGTGGGTTGTTACCTCCGCTCAGTAATCGCGAAGCATTGGAAAGTGCGGCAGTAATGAGTGTAGTGAATACTACTGCCCTTGCCCGTCATTGGAAGCGCCGTCCTTTTAGGGCACCTCACCACAGTGCTTCGCTAACCGCTATGGTAGGTGGCGGCTCAATACCGGCACCGGGTGAAATTTCACTGGCACATAATGGCATACTGTTTTTGGATGAATTGCCAGAGTTCGAACGGCGCGTTTTGGATGCCCTGCGAGAACCGATTGAATCCGGACAAATCCATATTTCACGGACAAGAGCAAAGGTCACTTACCCTGCGCGCTTCCAGCTAATCGCCGCGATGAATCCCAGCCCGACCGGCCATTATCAGGGGAATCATAACCGCTGCACACCGGAGCAAACGCTGCGGTATCTGGGAAAATTATCAGGCCCTTTTCTTGACCGTTTCGACCTCTCGCTTGAAATACCGCTGCCTGCACGGGGGTTGATGAGTGAACCGCAGCCTAAAGGTGAAAGTAGCGAAGCAGTAAGATCGCGCGTGATTAACGCTCAGGCGAGACAGCACAGTCGGCAGAATAAACTTAATGCGCGGCTGGAGAGCAGCGAAACGAAACAGTTCTGCGCACTCACCAGGGAAGATGGATGCTGGTTGGAAGAGACGTTAACAAGACTGGGTTTATCAGTTCGTGCCTGGCAACGACTATTGAAGGTAGCGAGAACGATTGCAGATCTCGAACAGCAAGAGACTATCCATCGAGTGCATCTGCAAGAAGCGCTGAGCTATCGCGCAATTGATAGATTACTCATTCACCTGCAAAAAATGCTGGCATAAAAAAAGGGGCCATAGCCCCTTTTTTCGTTTAATCGTCGGAATCTGAGTAGTCTTCCGTGCCTTCCATCTGCGGTTTTCCGCCAGAAAGGGTATGAAAACGCTTCGGACGCTTAATACGTGCCATATACTTGATCCACACGCGTTCAGCTTCCGTATTGGGTTCACGTTCCCCGCGGCACACAGCGACAAATTGGTTCTCTTCTTCAGTCACCGGTTCACGCTTACCGAGCTCAAGCTCGTTAAAGGCAAAACCATGACGCTCAAGCAGTTGAGCCTCTTTGATGGTGAAATCACCGTGGCGAGAGAACCCGCGTGGATAATTTTTATTGTCGAAAAAACGATTCGTCGTCGTAAAGCTTTCCGCCATCCTGCACGCTCCTAATTCTTTGGCCGAGCTATTTATGGCGCGGAGTATTAGTTACGCTTGACAGAGTGTAAAACAAAACATTTAAATCATTACGACAAATATTTTTGTGGAGAAAACCGTGGATACGGAATTGTTAAAAACTTTCCTGGAAGTAAGCAGGACTCGTCACTTCGGTCGCGCAGCCGAGGCACTCTATCTGACACAGTCCGCGGTGAGTTTTCGTATTCGCCAGTTGGAGAACCAGCTTGGGGTCAATCTTTTTACCCGTCATCGTAATAACATACGTCTGACAGCGGCTGGAGAGAAACTCCTCCCCTACGCAGAAACACTGATGAGCACATGGCAAGCAGCCAGAAAAGAAGTGGCTCATACCTCGCGGCATCATCAATTTTCGATCGGTGCCAGTGCGTCGCTTTGGGAATGTATGCTGAGTGACTGGCTTACCCGGCTCTATGATCTGCAAGGTAACCTACAGTTCGAAGCACGTATCGCTCAACGACAATCTTTGGTTAAACAGTTACATGAAAGGCAGTTGGATCTGCTTATCACCACTGAAACACCCAAAATGGATGAGTTTAGTAGCCAATTGCTGGGGCATTTCACACTCGCGCTTTACTGCGCAGCACCCGAAAAGAACAAATCAGAATTGAATTATCTACGCCTGGAATGGGGTCCGGACTTTCAGCAACATGAATCGGAGCTGATTGCCAGTGATGACGTGCCCACTTTGACGACCAGCTCAGCAGAAGTGGCGCATCAACAGTTGCCGCAGTTGAATGGTTGCACATGGTTACCAGTTTCATGGGCAGAACAAAAAGATAGGCTACATCCGGTTACTGACACGGAAACACTTTCCCGACCGCTTTATGCGATTTGGCTGCAAAATAGCGATAAACAAAACCAGATTAAGGATCTTTTGAAGATTAATGTTATTGACTGAATTCGTATAGCAGGGACGCTATACGAATTTATTCAATGAGGGAAATGAGGAAGCTTTGAAAAAGGCAAAAAAAATCCTTAGCAGACGCTAAGGATTATTTCTGGCAGGGGCGGAGGGACTCGAACCCCCAACACCCGGTTTTGGAGACCGGTGCTCTACCAATTGAACTACGCCCCTAATTAGGGTGGCGGAACGGACGGGACTCGAACCCGCGACCCCCTGCGTGACAGGCAGGTATTCTAACCGACTGAACTACCGCTCCACCGAATTTTTTCACAACCACCGGTTTGTTGCCCCGGTTTTCACTGCAATTTGATGCCTGGCAGTTCCCTACTCTCGCATGGGGAGACCCCACACTACCATCGGCGCTACGGCGTTTCACTTCTGAGTTCGGCATGGGGTCAGGTGGGACCACCGCGCTAGTGCCGCCAGGCAAATTCTGTTTACCGCATGCAGACTTCTCCTCCGCACCCGGCTTTATCTGTATCAGGCTGAAAATCTTCTCTCTCTCACACCAAAACATCTTCGGCGTTGTAAGGTTAAGCCTCACGGTTCATTAGTACCGGTTAGCTCAACGCATCGCTGCGCTTACACACCCGGCCTATCAACGTCGTCGTCTTCAACGTTCCTTCAGGAGACTTTAAGTCTCAGGGAGAACTCATCTCGGGGCAAGTTTCGTGCTTAGATGCTTTCAGCACTTATCTCTTCCGCATTTAGCTACCGGGCAGTGCCATTGGCATGACAACCCGAACACCAGTGATGCGTCCACTCCGGTCCTCTCGTACTAGGAGCAGCCCCCCTCAGTTCTCCAGCGCCCACGGCAGATAGGGACCGAACTGTCTCACGACGTTCTAAACCCAGCTCGCGTACCACTTTAAATGGCGAACAGCCATACCCTTGGGACCTACTTCAGCCCCAGGATGTGATGAGCCGACATCGAGGTGCCAAACACCGCCGTCGATATGAACTCTTGGGCGGTATCAGCCTGTTATCCCCGGAGTACCTTTTATCCGTTGAGCGATGGCCCTTCCATTCAGAACCACCGGATCACTATGACCTGCTTTCGCACCTGCTCGCGCCGTCACGCTCGCAGTCAAGCCAGCTTATGCCATTGCACTAACCTCCTGATGTCCGACCAGGATTAGCTGACCTTCGTGCTCCTCCGTTACGCTTTAGGAGGAGACCGCCCCAGTCAAACTACCCACCAGACACTGTCCGCAACCCGGTTCACGGGTCCACGTTAGAACATCAAACATTAAAGGGTGGTATTTCAAGGTCGGCTCCACGCAGACTGGCGTCCACGCTTCAAAGCCTCCCACCTATCCTACACATCAAGGCTCAGTGTTCAGTGTCAAGCTATAGTAAAGGTTCACGGGGTCTTTCCGTCTTGCCGCGGGTACACTGCATCTTCACAGCGAGTTCAATTTCACTGAGCCTCGGGTGGAGACAGCCTGGCCATCATTACGCCATTCGTGCAGGTCGGAACTTACCCGACAAGGAATTTCGCTACCTTAGGACCGTTATAGTTACGGCCGCCGTTTACCGGGGCTTCGATCAGGAGCTTCGCTTGCGCTGACCCCATCAATTAACCTTCCGGCACCGGGCAGGCGTCACACCGTATACGTCCACTTTCGTGTTTGCACAGTGCTGTGTTTTTAATAAACAGTTGCAGCCAGCTGGTATCTTCGACTGGTTTCAGCTCCGTGAGCAAGTCACTTCACCTACGCACCAGCGTGCCTTCTCCCGAAGTTACGGCACCATTTTGCCTAGTTCCTTCACCCGAGTTCTCTCAAGCGCCTTGGTATTCTCTACCTGACCACCTGTGTCGGTTTGGGGTACGATTTCGTGTTACCTGATGCTTAGAGGCTTTTCCTGGAAGCAGGGCATTTGTCACTTCAGCACCGTGGTGCCTCGTCATCACGCCTCAGTGTTAAAAACAACCGGATTTACCTGGTCGTTCCACCTGCACGCTTAAACCGGGACAACCGTCGCCCGGCCGACATAGCCTTCTCCGTCCCCCCTTCGCAGTAACACCAAGTACAGGAATATTAACCTGTTTCCCATCGACTACGCCTTTCGGCCTCGCCTTAGGGGTCGACTCACCCTGCCCCGATTAACGTTGGACAGGAACCCTTGGTCTTCCGGCGAGCGGGCTTTTCACCCGCTTTATCGTTACTTATGTCAGCATTCGCACTTCTGATACCTCCAGCATGCCTCACAGCACACCTTCAACGGCTTACAGAACGCTCCCCTACCCAACAACGCATAAGCGTCGCTGCCGCAGCTTCGGTGCATGGTTTAGCCCCGTTACATCTTCCGCGCAGGCCGACTCGACCAGTGAGCTATTACGCTTTCTTTAAATGATGGCTGCTTCTAAGCCAACATCCTGGCTGTCTGGGCCTTCCCACATCGTTTCCCACTTAACCATGACTTTGGGACCTTAGCTGGCGGTCTGGGTTGTTTCCCTCTTCACGACGGACGTTAGCACCCGCCGTGTGTCTCCCGTGATAACATTCTCCGGTATTCGTAGTTTGCATCGGGTTGGTAAGCCGGGATGGCCCCCTAGCCGAAACAGTGCTCTACCCCCGGAGATGAATTCACGAGGCGCTACCTAAATAGCTTTCGGGGAGAACCAGCTATCTCCCGGTTTGATTGGCCTTTCACCCCCAGCCACAGGTCATCCGCTAATTTTTCAACATTAGTCGGTTCGGTCCTCCAGTTAGTGTTACCCAACCTTCAACCTGCCCATGGCTAGATCACCGGGTTTCGGGTCTATACCCTGCAACTTAACGCCCAGTTAAGACTCGGTTTCCCTTCGGCTCCCCTATACGGTTAACCTTGCTACAGAATATAAGTCGCTGACCCATTATACAAAAGGTACGCAGTCACCCCATTAATGAGGCTCCCACTGCTTGTACGTACACGGTTTCAGGTTCTCTTTCACTCCCCTCGCCGGGGTTCTTTTCGCCTTTCCCTCACGGTACTGGTTCACTATCGGTCAGTCAGGAGTATTTAGCCTTGGAGGATGGTCCCCCCATATTCAGACAGGATACCACGTGTCCCGCCCTACTCTTCGAGCTCACAGCATGTGCATCTTCGTGTACGGGGCTTTCACCCTGTATCGCGCGACTTTCCAGACGCTTCCACTGACACACAAACTGATTCAGGCTCTGGGCTGTTCCCCGTTCGCTCGCCGCTACTGGGGGAATCTCGGTTGATTTCTTTTCCTCGGGGTACTTAGATGTTTCAGTTCCCCCGGTTCGCTTCACAGCACTATGGATTCATGCTGTGATGATGCACCTGAGTGCACCGGGTTTCCCCATTCGGACATCGCCGGCTATAACGGTTCATATCACCTTACCGGCGCTTTTCGCAGATTAGCACGTCCTTCATCGCCTCTGACTGCCAGGGCATCCACCGTGTACGCTTAGTCGCTTAACCTCACAACCCGAAGATGTTTCTTACGCATCATCACGTTGCGAAAATTTGAGAGACTCACGGAACAGTTCGCACTGCTCCGCGTTTCAATTTTCAGCTTGATCCAGATTTTTAAAGAGCAAAACTTCGCAGCACACACAGAATGTGTACTCTGAAGTTTTCTTGTACCGAACAGTAAAGGATGGTGGAGCTATGCGGGATCGAACCGCAGACCTCCTGCGTGCAAAGCAGGCGCTCTCCCAGCTGAGCTATAGCCCCATCGTAGTCAAACCTCATGAACCGGAATTTCTGGTGAGGCAGGGCGAGGTGGCACGAAGCATACTGAAGTATGCGAGTGTCGCCGCAACGCAGCATCAGCAGAAATTTGGTAGGCCTGAGTGGACTTGAACCACCGACCTCACCCTTATCAGGGGTGCGCTCTAACCACCTGAGCTACAAGCCTGCAGAGATTTTTTACTGCTCGTTTTTCATCAGACAATCTGTGTGGGCACTGCAGGGGCAGGTTCTTTCAGGTAAGGAGGTGATCCAACCGCAGGTTCCCCTACGGTTACCTTGTTACGACTTCACCCCAGTCATGAATCACAAAGTGGTAAGCGCCCTCCCGGAGGTTAAGCTACCTACTTCTTTTGCAACCCACTCCCATGGTGTGACGGGCGGTGTGTACAAGGCCCGGGAACGTATTCACCGTGACATTCTGATTCACGATTACTAGCGATTCCGACTTCATGGAGTCGAGTTGCAGACTCCAATCCGGACTACGACGCACTTTATGAGGTCCGCTTGCTCTCGCGAGGTCGCTTCTCTTTGTATGCGCCATTGTAGCACGTGTGTAGCCCTGGTCGTAAGGGCCATGATGACTTGACGTCATCCCCACCTTCCTCCAGTTTATCACTGGCAGTCTCCTTTGAGTTCCCGGCCGGACCGCTGGCAACAAAGGATAAGGGTTGCGCTCGTTGCGGGACTTAACCCAACATTTCACAACACGAGCTGACGACAGCCATGCAGCACCTGTCTCACAGTTCCCGAAGGCACCCCGGCATCTCTGCCAGGTTCTGTGGATGTCAAGACCAGGTAAGGTTCTTCGCGTTGCATCGAATTAAACCACATGCTCCACCGCTTGTGCGGGCCCCCGTCAATTCATTTGAGTTTTAACCTTGCGGCCGTACTCCCCAGGCGGTCGACTTAACGCGTTAGCTCCGGAAGCCACGCCTCAAGGGCACAACCTCCAAGTCGACATCGTTTACGGCGTGGACTACCAGGGTATCTAATCCTGTTTGCTCCCCACGCTTTCGCACCTGAGCGTCAGTCTTCGTCCAGGAGGCCGCCTTCGCCACCGGTATTCCTCCAGATCTCTACGCATTTCACCGCTACACCTGGAATTCTACCTCCCTCTACGAGACTCAAGCCTGCCAGTTTCGAATGCAGTTCCCAGGTTGAGCCCGGGGATTTCACATCCGACTTGACAGACCGCCTGCGTGCGCTTTACGCCCAGTAATTCCGATTAACGCTTGCACCCTCCGTATTACCGCGGCTGCTGGCACGGAGTTAGCCGGTGCTTCTTCTGCGGGTAACGTCAATGAAAATGGTTATTAACCATTCCCCCTTCCTCCCCGCTGAAAGTACTTTACAACCCGAAGGCCTTCTTCATACACGCGGCATGGCTGCATCAGGCTTGCGCCCATTGTGCAATATTCCCCACTGCTGCCTCCCGTAGGAGTCTGGACCGTGTCTCAGTTCCAGTGTGGCTGGTCATCCTCTCAGACCAGCTAGGGATCGTCGCCTAGGTGAGCCTTTACCCCACCTACTAGCTAATCCCATCTGGGCACATCTGATGGCAAGAGGCCCGAAGGTCCCCCTCTTTGGTCTTGCGACGTTATGCGGTATTAGCTACCGTTTCCAGTAGTTATCCCCCTCCATCAGGCAGTTTCCCAGACTTTACTCACCCGTCCGCCACTCGTCAGCGAAGCAGCAAGCTGCTTCCTGTTACCGTCCGACTTGCATGTGTTAGGCCTGCCGCCAGCGTTCAATCTGAGCCATGATCAAACTCTTCAATTTAAGTTTGATGCTCACTGAATTAAACTTCGTAATGAATTACGTGTTCACCCGTGAGACTTGGTATTCATTTAGCGTCTTGCGACGTTCAAGAATCCATATCCCCTGAGTGCCCACACAGATTGTCTGATAAATTGTTAAAGAGCAGTGCCGCCTCGCTTTTCGCTGCGGCGCGGGGTGTGCATATTACGCTTTCCCGCCGTGAAGTCAACTGATTATTTTCAGAATTCTTCACCTGACAGGCCGGTGTGTCTGCCGTTGTGCCGTGTCAGTGGAGGCGCATTATAGGGAGTTAATTCCGGCTGACAACCCCTAAATTCAAAAAACTTTTCAACCGCCTCTTTTTTGCGCAAAACCGCCCTAAACAGCCAGTTTTTCGAGCTTTTTGAACCCGTAGCGCTGCAAAACGGGCACTAATTGTGCGGTCTCTGGCGTGAGCGCCATGCAATACGCAATATTGTCGGCACAAGATTTTGCATCAGGCGCTTCGTGTTCAAGAAGCCAGGCGGTTCGACGTGCAATCGCCGAGCCGGAATCCACCAGACGCGTACCTTCAGGCAAGACCTGCAATAACTCTTCTTGTAATAAGGGAAAATGCGTACAACCTAAAACCACGGTATCCGGCGGTTCCTTCATGCGCAGCCAGGGGCGCAGAATACGACGCAACTCTTCGAGCGGTACGGGTGCACCGTGCAGTTTCGCTTCGGCCAGTTCCACCAGCTCAGCCGAACCCAGCATCTCAATCCGGCATTCATTCGCGAAACGCGCGATCAGCTCGTGCGTATAAGGACGCTTCACCGTACCGCGCGTCGCCAGTAAACCCACAATACCGTTCGCCGTTAAGCGCGCCGCTGGTTTAATGGCAGGTACAACGCCCACAACAGGAAAAGTGAATTTATCACGCAGCGCGGGCAGAGAAACGGTGCTTGCCGTATTACAGGCGATAACGGCCAGCGAGAGGGGGTATTGCGCCTGAACGGCGGTGACAATTTCAACGACGCGTTCAACGATAAACGCTTCGCTTTTCTCTCCATAAGGAAAAGCGACATTATCAAACGCGTAGATGTAATGCAGATCCGGCAGGAGATGCCGGATCTCATCATAAACGGATAACCCACCGACGCCGGAGTCAAACACCAGGACGGTGGGACGCGCGTCAGAAGGTGTAGCTGCCAGACAAGGTATATTCCCGTCCTGCAGTTTGGTAGCCATAAGCTGTCTCGTACTCTTTATCGAACAAGTTCGCGATTTTACCACGAACTGTCAGATGAGAGGTCACAGGATATGAGGCAGAAAAATCGACGGTGCTATAACTTGGCAGAATACGTTGCACAGAGTTATAGGCCGAAGTTGGGTTGTCATAACGCTTACCGAAGTACTCCCAGGCCAGATCCATATCAACATTCAATACGGACCAGTCAAGCTGGTACTTCGCCTGGCGTTTCGCGCGACGCGCCAGAACTTCGTTATTCTCATCATTACGCGGGTCAATGTATTGCAGCGTGACGCGATGCGAGAAAATGCCCGTATCCACGCTGCCGGTCCACTCCACGCCTTTGATTGTGGCAGAGTTAACGTTGTAATAAGCCGTATCACTATAGGTAATAAGGTTCTCGATTTCATAGCGATAGGCCGACAAGCGCCAGTCAACCGGACCCGTTAACCCTTCGATACCGGCTTCCCATTGTTTTGACTCTTCCGGTTTGAGATCCGGGTTTGCGGCGATACCAAAACGCTTAGCGCCATACTGCTGGCCCAACGAAGGCGCGAGGAAGCCCGTGCCGTAAGAAACCGTCAGGCGGTAATTCTCGATAAACTCCCAACCTGCGGCAGTCTGCCAGGTGCCGTGCCAGCCAAATTCATCATCTTTATCTTCGCGACCGGATGCTTCAAGCGTAACGTCGCCAAACTGCTGCATCCCATTCAGGTAGAGACCTGTATTATCGCGGTCATAATTATCACGCGTGCTTTGATTCGACGCGATCAAGCGCTCCTGTTTCCAGTCTGCGCCCGCTCCGATAAAACCTTTACCCACGGCAACATTGTTGCCCCACTGGATATAACGCTGTTCCATATCATCCAGTGTGGTGCCGTCGTTATAACGACCATAGATGCTGCTGTAGTTGTAGTCTTTACTTTTCTGGTAGCTCGCCAGCAACTGCGAAGAGTAAATTCCCTGCTGGAAGTTCAGCCCAGTATCCCAGCCTTGCACATAGAGCTGACGTTCATCAGCGCTGTACTCCGGGCTATACGGCGCGCTGCCCAGGTCGTAATCGACATTGTTGGTAAAGTTGTAGCCGCGAAAGAAGCCGTCGACGTTCTCATTGAACTTGTGCTGTAAACTGCCCCAGAAGGTTTTATTGCGATAGCCATCGCGGTCGTCGTCATGATCCCAGGTCGAATCCGGCTGAACGTTAAATCCACGCTTGCTGGTATAAGAGCCAGCCGCCGTGACCACAGTGTCGCCGAAACGCTGGCGCACGGTGCCATCGTAGGTTTGATAACCCTTCGAACCGATACCGGCGTTGATTTGCGATTTCCCATCTCCCGTTAGGGTGATGACGTTTACCACGCCACCGATCGCCCCGGAACCGTAAACGGCAGAGCGCGGCCCGCGAATGTATTCAACGCGTTGCACCAGAGAAAGCGGGATTTGATTGAGTTCGGGATTGTTGGAAATCCCGGAGCGCGCAACCGGCACGCCATCAATAAGCAGCAAAAGGTGTTTGGCTTCCGTACCACGTACATAAACAGAAGCGGTTTGCCCCATACCGCCATTTTGCGCGATATCCACGCCAGGCAAACGGCGCAGTACATCGATCAGCGACTGTGACTGCCAGCGATCGATATCCTCACGCGTGACGACTTCCGTCGGCGCCAGCACCGTCTTGACGGGTTGTTGAAAACGATTTGCTGTCACCACCAAATTGTCTGAACCGCTGTCTTGCGCCCAGCCGGAAAATGCCGTGACGGAGAGCGCCGTCAGCAGCGAAGCTTTTTTAATCATTGTGAAAGCATCCACAAAATAAAAAGGATGCCGCAGGTTCCATCAATAGCTCGCGATGATGTTAACCAGATGCGACGTATTCCGGCAGGTCTTCGGGCTTGGAGGTACAACGAGATGGCGACTTCCCACCCGCAGGCAGTGTCTGTCCTCTCACCTTAATCCTTACCGCTGCGCGTCAGCCCCAGATTTACACTGGGTTCCCTTTTAACTCACAGGACCGGAACAGGGATGCTACATTCTGTTACACATAGATGTCCAGACTGCTAAGTGAGTATTTCGCTCACATCCGGGGCTGGACATCCCGTGAGCAATCCCTACAATCGCCGCGTTATTCATAATCTCTCAGGAAGCGCCATGACCCCAGAACACCTGCCGACAGATCAATACGAAGCCCAACTGGCCGAAAAAGTCGTGCGTCTGCAATCACTGATGACGCCCTTTTCCGCGCCGCTTCCGGAGGTGTTCCGCTCACCGGTCAGCCATTACCGCATGCGCGCCGAGTTCCGTTTATGGCATGACGGCGACGATCTCTACCACATCATCTTCGATCAGCAGACAAAATCGCGTATTCGCGTCGACAGCTTCCCGGCGGCGAGCGAGCTGATTAATCAGTTAATGAAAGTGATGATTGATGCGGTGCGCGACAACAAAACGCTGCGCCACAAGCTGTTTCAGATTGATTATCTGAGCACGCTGAGCAACCAGGCGATTGTCACACTGCTGTATCACAAAAAGCTGGATGAACAGTGGCAGGAAGAAGCGACGCGCCTGCGCGATGCGCTGCGTGCGCAAAACCTGAATGTGCAAATCATTGGCCGCGCGACGAAAACTAAAATCGAACTGGATCAGGATTTCGTCGACGAACGTCTGCCTGTGGGCGGTCGGGAGATGATCTATCGCCAGGTCGAGAACAGCTTTACCCAACCGAACGCGGCGATGAATATTCAGATGCTGGAATGGGCGCTGGATGTCACGCGCAACGCGACTGGCGATCTGTTGGAGTTATATTGCGGCAACGGTAATTTTTCCCTGGCGCTGGCGCGCAATTTTGACCGCGTGCTGGCGACTGAGATCGCCAAACCGTCCGTGGCGGCAGCGCAGTACAACATTGCTGCGAACCATATTGATAACGTGCAGATTATCCGCATGTCGGCGGAAGAATTTACCCAGGCCATGAACGGCGTGCGCGCCTTTAATCGGCTGCAAGGAATCGACCTGAAAAGTTATCAATGTGAGACGATTTTCGTCGATCCGCCGCGCAGTGGGCTCGATGCCGAAACCGAGAAGATGGTGCAGGCTTACCCGCGAATTCTGTACATTTCCTGCAATCCGGAAACGCTGTGTAGGAACCTGGAAACATTAAGCCAGACGCACACTGTTTCGCGCCTGGCTCTGTTTGATCAGTTCCCGTACACGCACCATATGGAGTGTGGCGTACTGCTAACCCGCAAATAAGTCCGTATGCCGGAGCAAGCGACACCGCCCTCCGGCAAACAGATCACTCTGACATTTCGTATTTACGGCTACGCCCGCGCAGACGAAAACCGATCCAGAACACCAGAATCACCGACAGCACCGCAGGCAGGAAGTTGGAGCCAATGTCCGGATATTCCGCACGCACCACGGTGCTATATAGCAGCACGCCCAGAATAAAACAGGCGGCGGACAGCCCAGGCAGACCAACTGGCATCGTGCGGTTTTGATAACGCTGATGCAGGCAATAGACCGTCAGCACCAGCGAGATAATTGGGAATATCGAAAACGGCACGATGGAGCTAAAAACAGCTGAAAACGTACCGTTAATGGACAAGCCAGCGATCAGCGCCAGCAGCAACGTACCTTTATCTTGACCTGACTGTTTCATTACTCATCCTTCATTCGTCGGTTGATGCGCCATTTTTTCCTGTTCACGGCGATACCAGTAATATGCACCTTTCGAAATCATACGCAGCTGTAATACCAGCCGCTCTTCTAACTGCTTGCGCTGCTCTGCGCTCACGTCCAGCGCTTCTGCACCGGCGTTAAACACAATCGTCACCATCGCTTCCGCCTGCGCTTCGGTGAAAGCGCGCGGCATATGGTTTTCGAGTTCAAGGTAATCGGCAAGTTCCGCGATGAAATGCTGAATTTCACGCGCTACCGCCGCGCGGAATGCCGCAGAGGTTCCGGAGCGCTCCCGTAAAAGTAGCTGAAATGCGTTGGGATTATTGCCGATAAATTCCATAAAAGTGGATACCGAGGTGCGAATAACGCTGCCGCCTTTCGCGATACGTTGACGCGCCTGGCGCATCAACTGGCGCAGCATCAGCCCGCTTTCGTCCACCATGGTTAGGCCAAGCTCATCCACGTCGCGAAAATGCCGGTAAAAAGACGTGGGTGCGATGCCCGCCTCGCGGGCGACTTCTCGCAGGCTCAGGCTGGCAAAGCTTCGCTCAGCGCTAAGTTGGCTAAATGCAGCTTCTACCAGCGAACGCCGGGTTCTTTCTTTTTGTTGCGCTCTTACACCCATCACGATGTTTGAATCCTTCCAAAGGCCTGCTGGCACTATACCAGAGAATAATTCTGATCGGATTGTACTGGATTGTGACTGATTGTTTACGCGCAGTTTCTCCTGGCTCACCGGAAAAAAGCACAGCGATAATTGGGTTATCCCGGCTTTAATGTTAGTATTATGTTGCTTTTATGTATAAGAACAGGTAAGCCTTACCATGCCACATTCCTACGATTATGACGCAATAGTAATAGGCTCCGGTCCCGGCGGCGAAGGTGCAGCCATGGGCCTGGTTAAACAGGGAGCACGGGTAGCGGTTATCGAGCGCTACCACAACGTTGGCGGCGGTTGCACGCACTGGGGCACCATCCCCTCGAAAGCGCTGCGCCACGCTGTTAGCCGTATCATCGAATTCAACCAAAACCCGCTTTACAGCGATCACTCCCGCCTTCTTCGCTCCTCTTTTGCCGATATCCTGAACCATGCTGAAAGCGTCATTAATCAGCAAACCAACATGCGTCAGGGCTTTTATGAGCGCAATCGCTGCAAAATTTTAGAAGGCAACGCGCACTTTATTGATGACCACACGTTGGCGCTGGAGTGTCACGACGGCACCGTCGAAACCATCACCGCAGATAAGTTTGTCATTGCCTGCGGTTCGCGTCCTTACCGCCCAAGTGATGTCGACTTTGCCCATCCGCGCGTTTATGACAGCGACTCGATTCTCGACATGCACCACGAGCCGCGCCATGTGATTATTTATGGCGCCGGGGTGATTGGCTGCGAATATGCGTCGATCTTCCGCGGAATGAACGTCAAAGTGGATCTGATCAACACCCGCGATCGGCTGCTGGCGTTTCTCGATCAAGAGATGTCGGATTCGCTTTCGTACCACTTCTGGAATAGCGGCGTGGTGATTCGCCATAACGAAGAGTACGAACGTATTGAGCCGCTGGAAGATGGCGTGATTATGCACCTGAAATCCGGCAAAAAGCTGAAAGCCGACTGCCTGCTGTATGCCAACGGGCGCACCGGGAATACCGACAGCCTGCACCTGGCCAATATTGGTCTGGAAGCGGACGGGCGCGGTCAGTTGAAGGTCAACAGTATGTACCAAACCGCACTGCCGCATATTTACGCAGTGGGTGATGTAATTGGTTATCCGAGCCTGGCGTCAGCGGCTTACGATCAGGGCCGTATCGCCGCGCAGGCGATGGTGAAAGGTGAAGCTACCGCGCATCTGATTGAAGATATCCCGACCGGCATTTACACCATTCCGGAAATCAGCTCAGTTGGTAAAACCGAACAGCAGCTAACGTCAATGAAAGTGCCGTACGAAGTGGGTCGCGCCCAGTTTAAACACCTCGCGCGCGCGCAGATTGTCGGCATGAATGTCGGCACGCTGAAAATCCTGTTTCACCGTGAAACCAAAGAAATTTTGGGTATTCATTGCTTTGGGGAGCGCGCGGCCGAAATCATTCATATCGGCCAGGCGATTATGGAGCAGAAAGGTGGCGGTAACACTATCGAGTACTTTGTTAACACCACCTTTAACTACCCGACCATGGCGGAAGCCTATCGGGTAGCGGCGCTAAACGGCTTAAACCGCCTGTTTTAACGTGTTGTCGAAATGGCCATCCATCGCACCACGGATGGCCTCTGCCAGTTGCTCATAGCGGCTGCGCAGCGGTGAACCCGGGCGGTAAACCAGGCCAACGGTACGTTTCGGTTCCGGCTTGATGCACGGCAGGTAAACAACCCCATCGCGTTTGCGTTCACGCGGTACGGAAAGCGCCGGCAGCAAGGTAATACCGCTTCCGGCGGCTACCATGTTGCGCAGTGTTTCCAGGCTGGTTGCGCGGAAGTGCGTATCTTCATCCGCGCCCGCTTCAAAGCAGAAACCCATCGCCTGATCGCGCAGGCAGTGCCCATCTTCCAGCATTAGCAGTTTTTCACCCGCCAGATCGGACATCGGCACGCATTCGCGGTTCGCCCACGGATGATCTTCATAAATCGCCAGCATCATCGGCTCATCGTACAGCGGCACTTCGATAAACGCTTCACTCTCTTTGACCAGCGCCAGAATCGCGCAGTCGAGCTTGCCGCTGTCCAGTTGCGCCAGTAGCTGATGCGTTTGCGCTTCATGCAGATACATTTCGAGTTTCGGGAAGGTTTGGTGTAGCAGCGGAATAATATGTGGCAGCAGATAAGGTCCAACGGTTGGGATCAGACCAATATGCAGCGGGCCGGACATGGTTTCCCCCTGCTGGCTTGCCATTTCCTTCAGCACTTTGACCTCGCGCAGCACGGTTCGCGCCTGATCCACCAGCAGCAACCCCGCTTGGGTAAACAGGACTTTGCGGCTGGTACGCTCCAGCAGCATGACGCCCAGTTCATCTTCAAGCTTACGAATCTGCCCGCTCAGCGTAGGCTGGCTAACATGGCAAGAGTCGGCTGCGCGGCGAAAATGGCGATGTTCGGCTAACGCCACCAGGTATTCAAGATCACGAATATTCATTATTCATCCTCCGTCGCCACGATAGTTCATGGCGATAGATAGCATAGCAACGAACGATTATCCCTATCAAGCGTTCTGTTCAATAATTAGCGCCAGAAACGCAGCGGTCCCGCGATTGACCTTTGATGTGACCGTTTACCCTCTGTTTCTCTCTGAACAACTAAAGCCAACGTGAACGTTTTAGCGGACCTGAGTGTCCGCTTTTTTTTGCATAAAAAAGCCCGGCATCACGCCAGGCTCTTCATTTCGTATTGCGAACGTTACACCAACCGCGCTTTTGCATCCGCAATCGCCTGAGCGACCTGAACCGGCGAAACACCGCCTTTTGCCGCACGTTTATCAAGGCAAGATTGCAGCGACAGGATGGGATAAACGTCATCGCCGATCACCGTACTGAATTTCTGCAAATCAGCCAGCGCCAGCTCTTCCAGTGGTTTGCCCTGGTTAATGGCTTCCACCACCGCTTCACCGACAATATGGTGCGCTTCGCGAAACGGCACGCCTTTCGCGACCAGGTAATCCGCCAGTTCGGTCGCATTAGCGTAACCTTGCTGCGCCGCTTCCTGGCAGCGCGGGCGTTTCACCTGAATGCCGTCCAGCACCAGCGCCGCCATGTGTAAACAGTCAAGCCAGGTATCAAGCGCGTCGAACAGCCCTTCTTTATCTTCCTGCATATCTTTGTTGTACGCCAACGGCAGGCCTTTCAGTGTCATTATCATGCCGGTCAGCGCACCCTGTACACGGCCACATTTCCCGCGGATCAGCTCCAGCGCATCCGGGTTTTTCTTCTGAGGCATTAACGATGAACCGGAGGTCACGCGATCGGACAGCTCAACAAACGCGGCTTCGCCAGAATTAAAGAAGATCAGATCTTCGGCAAAGCGCGACAGGTGCACCATACCAATTGATGCATCAGAGAGCAGTTCCAGCACGTGATCACGATCGGACACGCTGTCCAGGCTGTTGCGGGTTGCCGAAGCGAATCCTAGCCAGCCCGCCAATTGTTCACGGTCGATGTCATAAGCCGTACCCGCCAGCGCACCGCAGCCCAGCGGACTTACATCAAGGCGTTTCAGCGTATCTTGCAAACGGCTCTCATCACGCGCCAGCATTTCAACATAGGCCAATGACCAGTGCGCGAACGTAACCGGCTGCGCGCGTTGCAGGTGCGTATAGCCCGGCATTACGGCATCCTGGTTATTCTCTGCAGTGACCACCAGCGCGCTCTGCAACTGGCGATTCGCCAACAGCAACTCGCTCACGGTGTCTTTGCACCACAGTTTCAGATCGGTGGCGACCTGATCGTTACGGCTACGCCCGGTGTGCAGTTTCTTGCCCAGTTGGCCGACTTTGTCGATCAGCTTGCCTTCGACCCAACTGTGAATATCTTCAGCATCGCTTTGCAGGATCTGCTGCGGGTTAGCGCGCACCTCTTCGAGCAGGTTATTCAGCGCTTCTTCCAGCTCAACCTGCTCCGCCTGGGTCAGCACGCCTACGGTGACCAGCGCTTTAGACCAGGCCACAGAGCCAACGATATCCTGCTCCGCCAGGCGATAATCAAAGCGCAAAGAGTCATTGAACTGTTTGAACCGTTGATCTGCTGCCTGAGTAAAACGCCCGCCCCAAAGTGCCATAATATGCTTCCTTAATTGCTTGAATTTCACTGCCGGATGGCGCTGCGCTTATCCGGCTTACAAAGAGATGTTGCCTTGATTACGCCAGAATGCGTGTACCGATCGGCGTGCCGTTAAACAGCGCCGGTAACTGCTCGGCGTGACGCCAGGAGGCAATATCCACCGGGCGACCCAGCGTGCGAGCCGCATCGAGCGCCGCGTTCACTTTTACGATCATGCCATCGGTAATAATGCCCTGCGCGATCAACTGCTCAGCTTTAGCCGCCGTCATTTCGGCGATTCGCTGGCCTTTGCCATCCAGAATCCCGCTCACATCAGACAGCAGAATCAGATCCGCGCCGAGCGTTGCGGCTAATGCGGTCGCCGCCTGATCGGCGTTGACGTTCATCAGCTCGCCTTCGTCGGTCACGCCAATGGAGCTCATCACCGGCAGGAAACCGCCGTCCAGCAGAGCATTGATCAACTTCGGTGAACCCGGCTGCGCTAAGCCCACATGACCGAGTTCTTCATCCAGCTGCGTCACGTTTACGCTGTCGCCATCGCCAAGGAACAGGCCGACAGACGCGATACGGTGTTTCTTCGCCCATGCCAGCAGCGTTTTATTGGCGGTACCCGCCAGCGCGCCAGTAATGATGTCGATCTGATCGGCGGGGGTAACACGCAGACCATTTTTCTTCTTCACGGGCAGATTAAGCTGTTTCATTAACTCATCCACCACGCAGCCGCCGCCGTGAACGATCACTAACGGGCGCTGATGAGATTCGCGATATTGCACCAGGGCGGTAAACAAACGTTCCAGCGCTTCCTCGCTATCCAGCAGTACGCCACCGAGCTTGATAATTAATGGATTCATCATTACGCCTGTTCGATTAAATAAGTGACTGGGTTTCAGCATAGCCGAAACGAATGTTCGCACACTGTATGGCCTGCGCCGCCGCGCCTTTCAGCAGGTTGTCTTCGGCAGCGACAACAATCAGATGCTCCCCCTGCACGGCAAAGCCGATATCGCAGAACGGCAGACCGACCACGTTTTTCAGCGCCGGAACGCCTTTGTCATATAAGCGTACCAATGGTTTGCTGTCATAAGCCTGTTTGAACGCGTCCGCAACCTGATCATGAGTTACACCCGGTTTCAAACGGCAAGTAATGGTTTCCAAAATTCCACGCGGGAAACTTGCCAGATGCGGGGTAAAAATCACATCCGTGCCGAGATGCGTGGCGATCTCCGGGTGGTGACGATGGTTGAAGATGCCGTAAGGTTGCAGGCTCACTTCGCAGAAACTATTGGAAAGCGCCGCTTTACGCCCGGCACCGCTCACGCCGCTGGTCGCGTTGATCACCGGCCACTGGTTGAGATCCAACAGCCCGGCGTCGATCAGCGGTTTTAACGACAGCTGTGCCGCCGTCGGGTAGCAACCCGGCACCGCAATCAGCTGCGCGTCTTTCAATTTGTCGTGGTTCCACTCGGCCAGGCCGTACACCGCTTTCTCAAGCAGATCGGCGTGCTGATGCGTAAAACCATAAAATGTTTCATAAAACGCGGAATCGTTAACGCGGAATGCGCCAGAAAGATCGAACACCACACAGCCTGCCGCCAGGCAGGTGGGCGCCAGGTCATGACTCACTTCATGGGCGGTGGCGAGGAAAACAACGTCTACGCCATCAAGGAACGCGCCAATGTCGGACATCGGTTGCAGCGGGAGATCGACAATGCCTTTCAACTGCGGATGTAAATCAGAGATACATTTTCCTGCATCATTACTTTGCGCAGAAACCGTCAAAGCGGTTATGTTCATATGAGGATGGCGATTTACATAGGTCACTAGCTCTGCGCCAGCATAACCGCTGGCGCCCACAATTAATGTGTTCAACATTGGGGCGGTTTACCTTCTTACGTCATGTGTGCCAGGGAGAGACTCAGCATCCATCCCGCGTTGCTGAGCGAAGTGCCTTACGGGTTCCCTTACGCTCAACACTATTGTATTTTTATTCACATTTAGTGCATGAATATTGATACTATCACGAACTCAGGTATGTCAACAATGAAAATGAATTTGCCGCCATTTATCGAGATTTACCGCGCCCTGATAGCGACACCGTCGATCAGCGCAACGGAAGAAGCACTGGATCAGAGCAATGCGTCTTTAATCAATTTGCTGGCAGGATGGTTTGGCGACCTCGGCTTCAATGTTGAAGTGCAGCCGGTACCCGGCACACGCAATAAATTCAACATGCTTGCCAGTGCAGGAACGGGCGCAGGCGGCCTGCTGTTGACCGGTCACACCGATACGGTGCCTTATGATGATGGGCGCTGGACGCGCGATCCGTTTACGCTGACTGAGCATGACAACAAGCTCTACGGCCTCGGCACCGCCGATATGAAAGGCTTTTTTGCCTTTATCCTCGATGCGTTGCGTGACGTCGATGTGACAAAACTGAGCAAGCCGCTGTATATCCTCGCCACCGCCGATGAAGAAACCAGCATGGCTGGCGCACGTTATTTCTCCGAGAACACGCAACTGCGCCCGGACTGCGCCATTATCGGCGAGCCGACCTCGCTGCAACCGGTTCGCGCGCATAAAGGCCATATTTCCAATGCCATTCGTATTCTGGGCCAATCCGGCCACTCCAGCGATCCGGCGCGCGGCGTCAACGCGATTGAACTGATGCACGACGCCATCGGCCATATTCTGCAACTGCGCGACAGCCTGAAAGAGCGTTATCACTACGATGCGTTCACCGTGCCTTATCCGACGCTGAACCTTGGGCACATTCACGGTGGTGATGCGGCAAACCGTATCTGCGCCTGCTGTGAATTACATATGGATATTCGCCCGCTGCCGGGTATGACGCTGAACGATTTGAACGGCTTGCTTAATGATGCGCTGGAGCCGGTCAGTTCCCGCTGGCCGGGCCGCCTGACCATTTCCGAGCTGCACCCGCCAATTCCAGGTTATGAATGCCCGCCGGATCATCAATTGGTGGCGGTGGTGGAAAAACTGCTCGGTGTAGAAACCGACGTGGTGAACTACTGCACCGAAGCGCCGTTTATTCAAACGCTGTGCCCAACGTTGGTGCTCGGTCCTGGCTCAATCAACCAGGCGCACCAACCGGATGAATACCTGGAAACGCGCTTTATTAAGCCAACACGCGAACTTATTACGCAGGTTGTGCACCATTTCTGTTGGCATTAAGCACCGTTTCTTCTTCTCTCGCATCCCCTCTTTTGAGGGGATTTTTATGCGCGCAAAGGGTGATTTTCATAAGCGAAACTTATCTGGCGCAAAGTGAATTAAATTTCGTAAATTGCCGACATTTATTGGTTTGCTGAACCGATTTCGCCGCAATTGACGTGGTGGGTTTTACGTGGCTTTATAAAAGACGGTGTCTTATATCTGCTCAACGGCAGGTATAACAAAATAAAATGAGATGGGGTGTCTGGGGTAACATGAACGAACAATATTCCGCTTTGCGTAGTAATGTCAGTATGCTCGGCAAACTGCTGGGAGATACCATCAAGGATGCACTGGGCGAGAACATTCTCGACCGGGTTGAAACGATCCGTAAGCTGTCCAAATCTTCTCGCGCCGGAAACGAAGCCGACCGTCAGGAGCTGCTCACCACCTTGCAGAATCTGTCCAATGACGAGCTGTTGCCGGTTGCGCGCGCCTTTAGCCAGTTCCTGAATCTGGCGAACACCGCGGAGCAGTACCACAGCATTTCAGCAAAAGGCGAAGCGGCGAATAACCCGGAAGTGATTGCCCGCACCATCAGAAAGCTGAAAGACCAACCTCATCTCAACGAAGCCACCATTATTAAAGCGGTTGAAGCGCTGTCGCTGGAGCTGGTGCTGACCGCCCACCCGACCGAGATCACGCGCCGTACGCTGATCCACAAAATGGTGGAAGTGAACGCCTGCTTAAAGCAGCTGGATAACGGCGATATCGCCGATTACGAACGCCACCAGCTCATGCGCCGTCTGCGCCAGCTGATTGCCCAGTCCTGGCACACGGATGAAATCCGCCGCAACCGCCCAAGCCCGGTAGATGAAGCCAAATGGGGCTTTGCGGTGGTGGAAAACAGTCTGTGGGAAGGCGTGCCGAATTACCTGCGCGAACTGAACGAACAGCTGGAAGAGAACCTCAATTACAAGCTACCGGTAGATTTTGTCCCGGTGCGCTTTACCTCCTGGATGGGCGGCGACCGTGACGGCAACCCGAACGTTACCGCCGATATTACCCGCCACGTGCTGCTGCTCAGCCGCTGGAAAGCAACCGACTTGTTCCTGAAAGATATCCAGTTGCTGATTTCCGAACTGTCGATGGTTGAGTGCACCGACGAGTTGCGCGAACTGGCCGGTGCCGAAGGCGCGCGCGAGCCGTATCGCTACCTGATGAAAAAACTGCGCAGCGATCTGATGGCCACGCAAACCTGGCTGGAAGCACGTCTGAAAGGCCAGAAACTGCCGAAACCTGCCGGGCTGCTGACGCAGAATGAGCAACTTTGGGAGCCGCTGTACGCCTGTTATAAATCCCTGCAAGCCTGCGGCATGGGCATTATCGCCAATGGCGAACTGCTCGATACGTTACGCCGCGTGAAGAGTTTCGGCGTGCCGTTGGTGCGTATCGATATTCGTCAGGAAAGCACTCGCCACACCGAAGCGCTGGGCGAACTGACCCGCTATCTCGGCATTGGCGATTACGAAAGTTGGTCGGAAGCCGATAAACAAGCGTTCCTGATCCGCGAACTGAATTCCAAACGCCCGCTGCTGCCACGCCAGTGGGAGCCGAGCGAAGAAACCCGCGAGGTGCTGGACACCTGCCGGGTGATCGCCGAAGCGCCGCGGGGATCCATCGCCGCCTATGTGATCTCCATGGCGAAAACGCCGTCCGACGTGCTGGCCGTGCACCTGCTGCTAAAAGAAGCCGGTATCGGTTTTGCGCTGCCGGTCGCACCGCTGTTTGAAACTCTTGATGACCTGAACAACGCCGACGATGTGATGACCCAGTTGCTGAATATCGACTGGTATCGCGGCTTTATTCAGGGCAAACAGATGGTGATGATTGGCTATTCCGACTCCGCGAAAGACGCGGGCGTGATGGCCGCAAGCTGGGCGCAATACCAGGCGCAAGACGCGCTGATTAAAACCTGCGAGAAAGCCGGTATCGAACTGACGCTGTTCCACGGTCGCGGCGGCTCCATTGGTCGTGGCGGTGCGCCAGCACACGCCGCGCTGCTTTCGCAACCGCCAGGCAGCCTGAAAGGCGGCCTGCGCGTGACCGAACAGGGTGAGATGATTCGCTTTAAGTACGGTCTGCCGGAAGTCACCATCAGCAGCCTGTCGCTGTACACCAGCGCCATTATGGAAGCGAATCTGCTGCCGCCGCCGGAGCCGAAAAGCGAATGGCGTCATATTATGGACTCACTGTCGGCCACCTCCTGCGAGATGTACCGCGGTTATGTGCGCGAAAACAAAGACTTTGTGCCCTATTTCCGCTCTGCGACACCGGAACAGGAGCTGGGCAAACTGCCGCTGGGTTCCCGCCCGGCAAAACGTCGCCCGACCGGCGGCGTGGAATCCCTGCGCGCCATTCCGTGGATCTTCGCCTGGACGCAAAACCGCTTAATGCTGCCAGCGTGGCTCGGTGCCGGCGCGGCGCTGCAAAAAGTGGTGGAAGACGGCAAGCAGAGCGAACTGGAAGCGATGTGTCGCGACTGGCCGTTCTTCTCAACGCGCCTTGGTATGCTGGAGATGGTCTTCTCGAAAGCCGACCTGTGGCTGGCAGAATATTACGATCAGCGCCTGGTGAAACCGGAGCTGTGGCCGCTGGGTGAAGAGCTGCGTAAGCAACTGGAAGCAGACATCAACGTGGTGCTGGATATCGCCAACGATTCGCACCTGATGGCCGATCTGCCGTGGATTGCCGAGTCTATCCAGCTACGCAACATTTATACCGACCCGCTCAACGTGTTGCAGGCCGAGTTGCTGCACCGCTCGCGCCTTGCGGAAGAGCAAAGTCAGGAGCCGGACAGCCGTGTCGAACAGGCGTTGATGGTCACCATCGCCGGGGTTGCTGCGGGTATGCGTAACACGGGTTAAGCATCTAACGTCAACCAACGCTCAACAAACGCAGCATTTTTACCTGACGGGTAAAAATGCTGCAAAATTTCGTTGTCATATATCCATCACATTCCCTATATTCCTCCCGTTATTGACTCTCATTGATGAATGTCCAACACAACATTTTCGCCTGAAAAGACAACATTCAGGTTTGCTTAAGGTTTAGTCGCTATTTTTTTGCGCACTTACACACACAGGCTCTTCGTATGCGTTCCACTCAAACTCACGTTAAACAGTCGTTTAGTGTGAAAGCCCTTGGTTGGGTTCTTCTCTATTTTTGGTATTTCTCCACGGTATTGCAGGCCGCTATTTTCATCAGCGGTTATAGCGGAACCAACGGACTTCGCGATTCGCTGCTGTTCAGCTCGCTATGGTTTATTCCGGTCTTCCTGCTGCCGCGCTATACGCGAATCCTCGCCGCAGTTATCGGCATCGTATTGTGGGCGGCCTCGCTGTCGATGCTCTGTTATTACGTCATCTACGGGCAAGAGTTCTCGCAGAGCGTGTTGTTTGTGATGTTCGAAACGAACACCCATGAAGCGAGCGAGTTTTTAGGCCAGTACTTCAGCCTGAAGATTGTGCTGATTGCGCTGGCGTACACCGCTGGTGCGATTTTCCTCTGGACGCGCCTGCGCCCGGTTTATATCCCGAACCCGTGGCGCTGGCTGGTTTCCTTTGCCCTGCTTTATGGATTGATCCTCAATCCGATAGCAATGAATATGCTGAAGAACAAACAGGATCTGGCAAAAGCCTCGTCGGGCCTGGTCTCCCGGCTGGAGCCCGCCGCGCCGTGGCAACTGGTGATGGGCTATGTGCAATATCGTAATCAGTTGGCTAGCCTCAACAAGCTGCTCGACAAGAACAACGCGTTACCGCCGCTGGCGAATTTGCAAGACACCTCCGGTGATGCGCCGCGTACGCTGGTGCTGGTGATTGGCGAATCCACGCAGCGGGGTCGGATGAGCCTGTATGGTTACCCGCGCGAAACCACGCCGGAACTGGATGCGCTACATAAAAACGACCCGCGAATGACGCTGTTTAACGATGTGGTGACCTCGCGTCCGTATACCATTGAAATCCTGCAACAGGCGCTCACCTTCGCGGATGAGAAGAATCCTGACCTGTATCTGACACAGCCGTCGCTGATGAACATGATGAAGCAGGCCGGGTATAAAACGTTCTGGATCACCAACCAGCAGACGATGACCGAGCGCAACACCATGTTGACGGTGTTCTCGAAACAGACCGATGTGCAGTTCTATATGAACCAGCAGCGCACACAAAGTGCGCGCGAATACGACACCAACGTGTTGCAGCCGTTTAAAACGGTGCTCGCCGACCCTGCACCGAAGAAATTCATCATTGTGCATTTGCTGGGTACGCACATTCGCTACGACTTCCGTTACCCGAAAGACTGGGGCACGTTTACGGATAAGACCGATCATCAGCCCGCGGGGCTCGACCACGATCAGTCCGAAACGTACAACAATTATGACGATGCCAACCGCTTTAACGATCATGTTGTCGCCTCGCTGATTAATGACTACAAAGCGACGGATCCTAACGGCTTCCTGCTTTACTTCTCCGACCACGGTGAAGAGGTTTACGACACACCGCCGCATAACATTCAGGGGCGTAACGAAGCAGAGCCGACGCGCCACATGTACACCATTCCTTTTATCCTCTGGACCTCGGATAAATGGCAGGCCGTACATCCGCGTGATTTGGCAGCCGACGCCAACCGCAAATACAGCAGTTCGCAGTTGATCCACACCTGGTCAGATTTGGCGGGTTTACGCTATGACGGCTACGATCCGACGCGTTCGGTTGTCAGCCCGCAGTTTGTCGAAGCGACCCGCTGGATTGGTAACCCGTACAAAAAGAATGCGTTACGGGATTACGACGCACTGCCCTATGGCGATCAAATCGCCAATCAATAAACGACGTTCAGCCATCCCATCGGGATGGCTTTTTTTTTGCCTCAGCGCTAAGGTTGTCCTGTTTTTTCTTCAACAGGACCATCATGAGCCACGACGTCAGTCATCTTATCTCGCGCCTGATCAACGGTCCGGCACCGCTGCGGCAAATCCGTTTCGCGGCCGTGAGCGGATCAGCACCTGCGCTGGCCTGTCAGGTTGATTTTCCGCGTCTGGAGATTGTGCTGGAAGGCGCGTTAACCGATGCCGGGATCACCGGGGACACATCGTTGATGACGCAACATGATGTTCTGTATGTCCCCGCTGGCGGCTGGAATTGTCAGCAATGGCAGGCTCCCGCGACAACGTTAAGCGTGTTATTTGCTAAGCAGCAACTGAGTTTTAGCGTCACGCAATGGGATGGCATGGCGCTACAAAACCTGGTGAAACAGCATGTTGCCCGCCGCGGCCCGCGTGTTGGCGCATTCCTGCTGCAAACATTACATGAGATGCAGATGCAGCCGCGCGAACAACAAACCGCCCGATTGATTGTCACCAGCCTGCTGAGCCACTGTAGCGACCTGCTCGGTAGCCAGATCCAAACCGCGTCCCGCAGCCAGGCGCTGTTCGAAGCAGTTCGTGACTATATCGACGAACATTACGCCATGCCGCTGACCCGCGAATCGGTCGCGCAGGCGTTTTATATCTCCCCCAATTATCTCTCCCATTTATTCCAGAAAACCGGCGCCATCGGCTTTAATGAATACCTCAATCACACGAGGCTGGAACATGCGAAAACCCTGCTTAAAGGCTACGACCTGAAAGTAAAAGAAGTGGCGCACAGCTGCGGGTTTGCGGACAGCAATTACTTCTGCCGCCTGTTTCGAAAAAACACCGAACGTTCGCCCTCTGAATATCGCCAGCAATACCACAGCCATCTCACTGAAAAACCGCTCGGCGAGAAATAAAAAGCTGGATTTTTGTACGTTAAAAAGCACACCAGCACCCTCCTGACCGCGCTATCCTCTGCTTTTCACCGCCATACATAGCAATTTGCGAGCTAACTCGCATTTTGGTTCATAGCGTACATTTATCCAGTTTTTGGCAGAATTGTTATATGGCGCAGGGTAGCGCTGCGCTCTTATCCTGAAAGCAGAAACGTAATTGGAGGAAGTGCGATGGAACTGTATCTGGATACCGCAAATGTGGCCGAAGTGGAGCGTCTGGCGCGTATTTATCCGCTGGCGGGCGTAACGACTAACCCCAGCATTATCGCGGCGGGCAACGTGTCAGTGTGGGATGTGTTACCGCGTCTGCAAAATGCCATTGGCCCGCAAGGCAGGCTGTTTGCCCAGGTCATGAGCCGTAACGCAGAGGGCATGGTAAGCGAGGCAAAGCGTTTCAATAACGCGCTGCCGGACATTGTGGTCAAAATCCCGGTTACCGCCGAAGGCCTCGCCGCGATCAAACAATTGCGTAAAGAGGGCATTGTCACACTAGGCACGGCGGTATATAGCGCCACGCAAGGTTTGTTAGCCGCGCTGGCCGGTGCGAAATATGTCGCGCCTTATGTTAATCGCGTTGATGCGCAGGGCGGCGACGGCGTGCGCATGGTGCAAGAGTTGCAAACCTTGCTGCAACTGCATGCGCCAGAAAGCAAAGTGCTGGCCGCCAGCTTCAAAACACCACGCCAGGCGCTCGACTGCCTGTTAGCCGGATGTGAAGCTATTACGCTTCCTTTAGACGTAGCGCAACAAATGCTCAATACGCCAGCAGTAGAGTCAGCAATTGAGAAGTTTGAGCAGGACTGGAAAACGGCTTTTGGCAACCTCAACGTATAGGAGGCAGTATATGGATCGCATCATCCAGTCGCCAGGCAAGTACATCCAGGGTGCAGACGTTATCACCCGTCTCGGCGACTATCTCAAACCGCTGGCCGACCGCTGGTTGGTCGTTGGCGATAAATTCGTTCTCGGCTTTGCGCAGGAAACCCTGCAAAAAAGCCTGTCCAATGCCGGACTGGCGTGCGAAGTGGCGCCGTTCGGCGGTGAATGTTCACAAACTGAAATCGACCGCTTGCGCGGCATCGCCCAGGAAGCTCGCTGTGGCGCAGTGCTGGGGATCGGCGGCGGTAAAACGCTGGATACCGCAAAAGCGCTGGCGCATTTTATGCAGTTGCCGGTCGCCATTGCGCCGACCATTGCGTCCACCGATGCGCCGTGCAGCGCGCTGTCGGTTATCTACACCGACAACGGCGAGTTCGACCGTTATCTGTTGCTTCCCAATAATCCTGACCGCGTGATTGTCGACACTAAAATCGTCGCCGGTGCGCCCGCGCGTTTGCTGGCAGCGGGGATTGGCGATGCGCTCTCCACCTGGTTTGAAGCCCGCGCCTGTTCACGCAGCGGCGCGAAAACCATGGCGGGCGGGCAATGCACGCAATCCGCACTCGCGCTAGCGGAGCTCTGTTACAACACACTGTTGGAAGAGGGTGAGAAAGCGATGCTGGCCGCAGAGCAACATGTGGTTACGCCCGCGCTGGAGCGTGTCGTCGAGGCCAATACGTTTCTCAGCGGCGTCGGTTTTGAGAGCGGCGGACTGGCGGCGGCGCATGCCATCCACAATGGCTTAACCGCGCTTCCTGACACGCACCCTTTCTATCACGGTGAGAAAGTGGCGTTCGGCACCTTAACCCACCTGGTGCTGGAAAACGCGCCGATTGAGGAGATCGAAACGGTCGCCGCGCTGTGCCATACCGTCGGTTTACCAATCACGCTGGAACAACTGGATATCAAAACCGATATTCCGACCAAGATGCGCATTGTGGCGCAGGCAGCCTGTGCGGAAGGCGAAACCATTCACAATATGCCGGGCGGTGCAACGCCGGATCAGGTGTATGCGGCGCTGTTGGTCGCCGACCAGTATGGTCAACGTTTTTTAGGTGAGTGGGAATAGAGTAAGTGCTGTAATCGCCGGATGGTACTGAACGCTTACCCGGCCTACAACCTCTGTAGGTCGGATAAAGCGAAGCCGCCATCCGGCAAAGTTTTACGCCGGGCGAACGCCCAATGTGTGGCAAATCGCATAACTCATTTCAGCGCGGTTCAGTGTGTAGAAGTGGAAATCCTTCACCCCTTCACGACTGAGGATCTTCACCATATCCATGGCGATATTCGCGCCCACCAGCTTGCGGGTTTCCGCATCGTCATCCAACCCTTCAAACATTTGTGACATCCACGCCGGGATACGCACGTTGGTCATATCCGCGAACTTTTTCGCCTGCTTAAAGTTAGACACCGGCAGGATGCCAGGAATGATTTCGACGTCGATACCGGTCGAGGCACAGCGATCGCGAAAACGCAGGTAACTTTCAACATCGAAGAAGAACTGCGTAATCGCACGACTGGCACCGGCATCGACTTTCCGTTTCAGATTGAGCAGATCGGCTTGCGCGCTTTTCGCTTCCGGGTGCACTTCCGGGTAAGCCGCGACAGAAATATCGAAGTCAGCCACCTCTTTTAACAGCGCGACCAAATCGGCAGCGTACATATCCGGTTTACCGCCGCCCGGCGGTAAATCACCGCGCAGCGCAACGATATGGCGAATACCGTTATTCCAGTAATCCTGCGCGATAGTGCGCAGTTCATCGCGCGTGGCGTCGATACAGGTCAGATGCGGCACGGCTTCAAGCCCGGTGCGATCTTTAATGCCTTTGATAATGCTGTGGGTGCGGTCGCGCTCGCCAGAGTTCGCGCCGTAAGTCACCGAAACAAATTTCGGCTTCAGGCTGCTTAAGCGATCGATGGAGCTCCACAAGGTCTGTTCCATTTCACTGGTGCGCGGCGGGAAAAATTCGAACGAAACATTAATCTGGCCGTGTACTTCCGCCAGGCTCTGATTCAGGGCTTCCCGCTGGTTGGCGTGAAAAAAGCTCATACCTTACCTCATCAATCACAAGTCGTTGTCTGTTGGTTGTGAACTTCTATACGTTTAGACGTCCGGATGTAAAAATGACGGAATTCGGCCAAAGCGTCAACAGGAAAATCATCATTAAGCGTGAGGAATGTTCAGTGAAGATGAAAAAGCTTCATGATCAGGGGAAAGCATCCTCTCCCTTACGAGAGAGGATGCTGGGGAAAACTACAACAGTTGCGCCAGGCGATTGATATCTGACTGAATGGCGCCAGCGGTCACATCACGACCCGCGCCAGGCCCACGGATCACCAGCGGGTTGTCGCGATACCAGCGGCTTTCGATGGCAAAAACATTATCGCACGGCAATAACGACGCCAGCGGATGTTCAGCGCGTACCGCTTCAACACCAACACGAGCTTTGCCGTTGGCATCGAAACGCGCCACGTAACGCAGCACCAGCCCCATTTCGCGGGCGGCTTCAAGACGCTGGGTCATCTGCTCGTTCAGTTCATCACCGTTTTCAAAGAAGTGATCGACCGACTCCTCTTCGCAGGCTGGCGGCACCAGCGATTCCACACGCACCTGATCTGGTTCGATGTCGTAACCCGCTTCGCGAGCGAGGATCACCAGCTTGCGCATCACATCTTTCCCGGAGAGATCGACGCGCGGGTCCGGTTCGGTCAAACCTTGTTGCCACGCCTGATCCACCAGATCGGTAAACGGCACAGAACCATCGAATTGCAGGAACAGCCAGGAGAGCGTCCCGGAGAAAATGCCGCTGATCGCCAGAATCGAATCCCCGCTGTCGCGCAGATCGCGCACGGTGTGGTTCACCGGCAACCCGGCGCCAACAGTCGCGTTATACAGCCAATGGCGGCCAGTTTTTTCGAACGCATCGTGAATCTGGCGGTATTTGTCGCTGGTGCTCGCGCCCGCCAGTTTGTTGGCGCTGATGACATGGAAACCGTGGCTGGCGAAATCCAGATACTGCCCGGCAAGCTGCTCGCTTGCGGTCACATCCAGCACCACTAAATCGTCATACGGGTGCGCGCGCATCCATAAAAACAGCGACTCTTCGTCCTGTTCCACCGCTTCATCATTGAAGAACGCCAACGCGCGGCTGGCATCCAGCCCATCGTAGCTCAGCAGGCTGCGACGGCTGTCCACCACGCCCGCCAGCACAAATTCGAAACCAGTACGTGCCGACAGCGCACTCTGCTCGCGGGAGAACAGCTCAAGCCAGCGCGAACCGATATTCCCTTTGCCGAACAGCACCAGGCCGATGCGTTTTTCCGCGCGAAACAGTGACTGGTGCAGCCCCTGAATCAGGCTTTCTGTCGGGCCCACGCGCAGCACAGCGACCAGGCTGATGCCTTCGTCCGACTGCCAGATAAACTCCACTGGCTGGCCTTTCAACTGCTGCCAGAAACGGTGGCTATGCAACGGGTTGCGGCAAACGCCCGCCCCGACCATCGCCACCAGCGCCAGCCCCTGACGCAAGCGCAACTCACCTGGCAGCCCGGCTTCGTCGAGCAGTTTAAAGACGCTATCGACCACTTCCGAGGTATAGCAAAGTTGCAGCAAGTTACGGTCGGCGTGCGCGCCAACCGCCAGCGGGCGCACCTGCGCGCGTTTCAGCACCAAATCAATTTCTTTGTGCGCCAGTTTGAAGTCTTGCCCGGCAGGCACGAGGAATTCAATCAGGCAAACGTCATCGTGGCTGGTGACAATTCGCGCCCCGGTGCCAGAGGCCAGCACGCGTTCGATGCGCGTTGAACCCTGATCCGGGTTATAGCTACAGCGTAATTGCAGATCGATATTGCTGCCGGAAACCGGCTGTAAAGTACGGGCGTGCAGCACCGGTGCGGCGAGGCGCGCCAGTTCGCTGGCTTCATCAAGACGCAACAGCGGCAGCAGACAGGCATCTTTCACTTTGCGCGGATCGGCGCTGTAAACACCGGCCACGTCGCTCCAGATTGTCACGCGGGTCACATCGCCCAGCGCGCCAATTTGCGTTGCCGAGTAGTCCGAGCCGTTACGCCCCAGCAGCACCGTTTCACCCGCGTCGTTACGGCTGATAAAGCCCGTGACAACAATGCGTTTGCCCGGGTGCTGCGCAAGTTGCTGTTGTAATAAGGGGTATGAAGCGCCTTCGTTAACTTGCGGCTGCGCGGCGCGTTCGGCGCGCAGGAAATCGCGGGCATCCAGCCAGGTGGCGTCCAGGCCTTGTTGATTCAGCACGGCGGACATCAAACGCGCCGACCAGATTTCACCATGACCGACCACTTCGGCGTAAACCGCATCGGTGATGCCGCTGTCGAGCAGCGCGGCAAGGTGTTCAAGATCGTGGATAAATTCGCTGGTCAGGCCGTCGGCGACATCGGCGGGTAACAGGCCGCTAATCAAATCGCTTTGATAACGGCGCAGTGATTGTTGTACTTGATGCGCAGAGAGGCGATCGGTCTGGCTGAGCTTCAGCCAGTTGATCAGCTGGTTGGTCGTGCTTCCTGCGGCAGAGACAACCATCATATCGCCCGGTTGTGAGTACTCCGCCATGATCCCTGCGACGCGGAGGTAACACTTCACATCCGCCAGACTACTGCCACCAAATTTGTGCAGCTGACGAGCCTTCGTCCCTGCCTGCGCAATCACACTCATGTTTACCCCTCAGCGGCGATCCGGAAGCCATTTTCCAGATCGGCAATTAAATCTTCACTATCTTCAATACCGGTTGAGATGCGTAGCAGCGTCTCAGAAATCCCGGCGGCGGCGCGTGCTTCCGGCGCCATGCCCGCGTGGGTCATGGTCGCAGCGTGGGAGATCAAACTTTCCACCCCGCCCAGCGATTCCGCCAACGTAAACAGCGACAGCCCACTCAGGAAGCGACGCAGCGTTTGCTCATCGCCATCCAGTTCAAAACTTAACATTGCGCCAAAGCCTTTTTGTTGACGCGCGGCAATCTCATGCCCCTGGTTATCCGGCAAAGAAGGATGGTACAGCTTTTTCACCAGAGGTTGCGTTTGCAGGAAATCGACAATCGCCTGCGCGTTACGCTGCGCCACTTCCATGCGCGGCGACAAGGTACGCAGACCGCGCAACAGCAAATAGCTGTCGAAAGCGCTGCCGGTGACGCCAATATTATTGGCCCACCATGCCAGTTCGGTGACAGTGGCCTCATCCTTTGCAATCACCACGCCTGCTACCACATCGGAATGCCCGTTGAGGTATTTGGTGCAGGAGTGCAGAACCAAGTCAGCGCCCAGCGCCAGCGGGTTTTGCAATGCCGGGCTGAGGAAAGTGTTGTCCACCACGCTAATAGCCCCAACTTCACGCGCAAGTTGGCAGATTTTCGCAATATCCACGACGCGCAACAATGGGTTGCTTGGACTTTCTACCAGCACCAGTTTCGGTTTTTCCGCCAGCGCGGCTTTCAGTGCTTGCTCATCCCCTTGATCCACAAAGCGAACGCGGTAACAGCCGCGTTTTTGCAGACTGTCGAACAGGCGATAGCTGCCGCCGTAGCAATCATGCGGCGCAACCAAAAGATCGCCAGGTTTGAGGAACACCGTGGTCACCAGGTGAATCGCCGACATGCCAGTATTGGTCATCACCGCGCCCGCGCCGCCTTCCAGTTCCGCCAGCGCACGCTGTACCACATCGCGCGTTGGGTTGCCGCGACGAGAATAGTCGTGCGTTCGAGGTTCATTGAAACCGGTGAAATTATAGGTGCTGGAGAGGTGGATCGGCGGGACAACGCAACCGTACTGCTCGTCATCGTTCAATCCGCTACGCACTGCGATGGTGGCCTGTTTACGCGTCATGGTGAAGGCTTCCTGGCTTAATGGATGAAAAGTCAGGCAACAGAGTAAACACTGCGATAATAGACGTCAATACATCTGGACATCTAAACTTCTTAGCGTATAGATTGAGCAAAAGCATAATAGCCGTTAAAATTATATGCTTTAGTACGGCATAGCTGAGCAATACACCGTGTCACCTCGTTGACTCTACGGTAAACTACGCGGGATTACGGCCTGGGCTTGCCTGGGTTTAGACTAATGACTGAGAGGATTAAAGGTATCTCATGGCTGAATGGAGCGGCGAATATATCAGCCCATACGCTGAGCACGGCAAGAAGAGTGAGCAAGTAAAGAAAATTACGGTTTCCATTCCTCTTAAGGTGTTAAAAATCCTCACCGATGAACGTACCCGTCGTCAGGTGAACAACCTGCGCCACGCCACTAACAGCGAGCTGCTGTGCGAGGCGTTTTTGCATGCGTTCACCGGCCAACCTCTGCCGAATGATGAAGATCTGCGTAAAGAGCGCAGCGATGAAATCCCGGAAGAGGCGAAAGTGATTATGCGTGAACTGGGCATCGACCCGGATACATGGGAATACTGATTCCAATAAAAAGGGCGGAAGATAACTTCCGCCCTTTTTGCTTATCTGGCCTGCCCAATCAGAAGCGCGTCACTTCCGGGTGCACTTCTGCCAGTGAAAGCAGGTAAGACATAAATACGTTTTTCATTGCTGTCAGCATATCGCTCATCATTTACGCTCATTCATTGTTCAGAAGAATGTATGGCGAAATGATATGCGCGTTTTTTGACCAGAGCAATATTTTTGTGACATGCCTCACAAAAATATCTCTCCGCAGGCGAACCGCAGGCACAAAAAAAGCGCCTCTCGGCGCTTTTTTCTTGGCAACTTATTTGCTGCCCGGGATGCTGAAGCGTTTGTTGAAACGGTCAACACGGCCACCAGTTGCAACATCACGCTGCTTACCGGTGAAGAACGGGTGGCATTTAGCGCACACGTCCAGGTTCAGATCGCGACCCAGAGTTGAGTGGGTTTTGATCACATTACCGCAAGAGCAAGTTGCAGTAATAGCTACATAATTCGGGTGAATACCTTTTTTCATGGGAAACCTCAGTTTAAGGCCGCGTCGCTCTTCCAGCCCTAACGCCAGACACCACGCGAGTTGATATGTAAGTTTATCTTCGACACGCCAAAACGCATCAAAGGCGGCGAATCATACAGAAATTAACCAGCACATGCAAACTGATCCGCTCGCCAGTCTTAACAATGTGTATACTAACCCGCCAGTTTTCAAGTCAGGAAGATGAGATGCCCGTCGCCCGCGTTGCGCTATCTGTACCTTTGCCCCGCACCTTTGATTACCTGCTGCCGGAAGCGATGTCCGCAAGCACCGGTTGTCGCGTGCGCGTGCCGTTTGGTAACCAGCAACGCGTCGGTATTGTTGTGGCGGTAAGCGACAAAAGCGAGTTGCCGCTGACAGAGCTGAAAAGCGTAGAAGAGGTGCTCGACAGCGAACCGGCGTTTTCGCCTTCGGTCTGGCGATTGCTGCTGTGGGCGGCAGAGTATTACCACCATCCTCTTGGCGATGTGTTGTTCAACGCCCTTCCCGTCCTGCTACGCCAGACAAAAGCTACCAGCGCCGAATTTCAGGGCTACTGGTTCGCCACCGAACAGGGCCAGGCAGTGGACATCAATCGCGTAAAGTCGCTCAAACAGCAACAAGCGTTGTCAGCATTGCGCAAAGGGAAAATCTGGCAGCATCAATTGGCGGCGTTGGAACTGAAAAGCGTGACCCTGCAAGCGCTGCGCGCCAAAGGGCTGGCGGAGATGAACAGCGAAACGCCCACCTTTAGCGACTGGCGCAGCACATTTTCGGTCAGCGGCGATCGGTTGCGGCTCAATACCGAACAAGCGACAGCAGTCGGTGCGATTCACAGCGCGGCGGATCGATTCTCCGCATGGCTGCTGGCGGGCGTTACCGGCTCCGGCAAGACGGAAGTCTATTTAAGTGTGCTGGAAAACGTGCTGGCGCAAGGTAAACAGGCGCTGGTGATGGTGCCGGAAATTGGCCTGACGCCGCAGACCATCGCCCGTTTTCGCGAGCGTTTTAATGCGCCCGTCGAAGTGCTGCACTCCGGGCTGAACGACAGCGAGCGCCTCGCCACCTGGCAGAAAGCGAAAAACGGCGAAGCGGCAATTGTAATTGGCACGCGCTCATCGCTGTTTACTCCGTTTAAAAATCTCGGCGTGATCGTTATCGATGAAGAGCACGACAGCTCCTATAAACAACAGGAAGGCTGGCGTTATCACGCGCGGGATCTGGCGGTTTATCGCGCCCATAGTGAACAAATTCCGATAATCCTCGGTTCGGCGACCCCGGCGCTGGAAACCCTGCATAACGTGCGGGCGCGTAAATACCATATTCTGCGCCTGACGCGCCGCGCCGGTAGCGCACGCCCAGCCATGCAACACGTGTTGGATATGAAAGGCCAACCGTTACAGGCCGGCCTGGCGCCAGCGCTGCTCAACCGCATGCGCCAGCATTTGCAGGCGGGAAATCAGGTAATCCTTTTTCTTAACCGACGCGGATTTGCGCCAGCGCTGTTGTGCCACGATTGCGGCTGGATAGCGGAATGCCCGCGCTGCGATCACTATTACACCTTCCATCAGGCGCAGCAGCATTTGCGCTGCCACCACTGCGACAGCCAGCGCCCCGTGCCGCGCCAGTGTCCTTCGTGCGGTTCCACGCACTTGCTGCCGGTTGGTCTTGGCACCGAGCAGCTCGAACATGCGCTGGTGCCGCTGTTTCCCGACGTGCCGGTGTCGCGTATCGACAGGGATACCACCAGTCGCAAAGGCGCACTGGAACAGCATCTTGCCGAAGTGCATCGCGGCGGCGCGCGCATTTTGATCGGCACGCAAATGCTGGCAAAAGGGCACCATTTCCCGGATGTCACGCTGGTAGCATTGCTCGATGTTGATGGCGCGCTGTTTTCGGCGGATTTCCGCGCAGCAGAACGTTTTGCCCAGCTTTATACTCAGGTTTCCGGCCGTGCCGGACGCGCCGGGAAGCAGGGCGAAGTGGTGCTGCAAACCCACCATCCAGAACATCCTTTATTACAAACGCTGCTGCATAAGGGTTATGACACCTTCGCTGAACAGGCGCTGGCCGAGCGGCAAACCCTGCAATTACCGCCGTGGACCAGCCATGTGCTGATCCGCGCCGAAGATCAGAACAATCAATACGCCCCCCTGTTCCTGCAACAGTTGAAAAATCTGTTGCAGGCCAGCCCATTGGCCGATAACCAATTGTGGGTTCTCGGCCCGGTTCCGGCGCTGGCGGCCAAACGCGCCGGGCGCTACCGCTGGCAGATTCTGCTGCAACACCCTTCCCGTATTCGCCTGCAACATATCGTTCACGGCGCACTTGCCTTGATTAACACCCTGCCGGATGCGCGACGCGTTAAATGGGTGCTGGATGTCGATCCGATCGAAGGCTAATGCTGCGAGCGAGGGCATAAAATTCAACTTTCATCACACTTTTCGTGAAAATTCTGTAACCGGTGCGGTTAACTATCTGATAAAAATGTGGCAACGCCTGCGCCGTGCATGCGAGGAGAACAAGGTGAAACCCAAAAATCAGGTTGCGGCAGCAACCATGAAAGATGTTGCCATGAAAGCAAAGGTTTCTACGGCAACCGTATCTCGTGCATTAATGAACCCGGATAAAGTGTCACAAGCGACCCGCAACCGGGTGGAGCAAGCCGCCATGGAAGTCGGCTATTTGCCCCAATCGATGGGACGCAATGTGAAGCGCAACGAATCCCGAACCCTGCTGGTCATCGTGCCGGATATTTGCGATCCCTTCTTCAGCGAAATGATTCGTGGTATCGAAGTGACAGCCGCCGAACACGGCTACCTGGTGTTGATTGGCGATTGCGCCCATCAAAATCAGCAGGAAAAAACCTTCATTGATCTGATTATCACCAAGCAAATCGACGGCATGTTGCTGCTGGGTTCGCGCCTGCCTTTTGACGCCAGCATTGAAGAACAACGAAATTTACCGCCGATGGTGATGGCCAACGAGTTTGCGCCGGAACTGGAACTGCCAACGGTGCATATCGATAACCTCACCGCCGCCTTTAACGCCGTTAATTATCTGCAAGAACAAGGACATCACCTGATTGGCTGCATCGCTGGCCCGGAAGAGATGCCGCTGTGTCACTACCGTTTGCAGGGTTACGTGCAGGCGCTGCGCCGCGCCGGCGTGACCGTTGATCCACACTATATTACGCGCGGTGATTTCACCTTCGAAGCCGGCGCTCGCGCGCTGGAACAGTTATTAACACTGCCGAAACCGCCGACCGCCGTGTTCTGCCATAGCGATATCATGGCGCTTGGCGCGCTGTCGCAGGCCAAACGCCGCGGGCTGAAAGTGCCAGATGACTTATCGATTATCGGCTTCGATAACATTTCGTTAGCGGAATATTGCGATCCTCCGTTAACCACCGTTGCGCAACCCCGCTATGAGATTGGTCGTGAAGCCATGCTGTTGCTGCTGGAACAGCTGCAAGGTCATACGGTTAGCAGCGGATCGCGCCTGATGGATTGTGAATTAATCCTGCGTGGCAGCACGCGGGCGCTAACGTAAAGCTGCGGGCTTTAAGACGCCCTCTTCTGGTCAAAGCCCCGTCGCTTAAGTAACATGGCGGGCTGTTAAACGAAATAAATACAGCGAAACGATAGTGGCACAACGAGATTATGTACGCCGCAGCCAGTCGGCTCCTTCGCGGCGAAAGACGAGTAACTCAAGGAAAAAGCAACGCAGGACATCTGCGGTCTCTCCAGCGATGGTCGCTATTGCAGCCGCCGTGCTGGTCGCCTTTATCGGTGGTTTGTACTTTATTACGCACCATAAAAAAGAAGAATCTGAGTCACTGCAAAACCAGAAAGTCACCGGTAACGGCTTGCCGCCGAAGCCGGAAGAGCGCTGGCGCTATATTAAAGAACTGGAAAGCCGCCAGCCAGGCGTGCGTGCGCCGACCGAGCCTTCAGCCGGTGGCGAAGTGAAAAATCCAGATCAGCTCACCGATGAACAACGCCAGTTGTTAGCGCAAATGCAAGCGGATATGCGCCAGACGCCGACGCAACTCAGCGAAGTGCCGTGGAACGAGCAAACCGCCGAGCAGCGCCAGCAAACGCTGCAACTACAGCGTCAGCGCCAGGCGCAGCAGCAGTCGCAACAACAGTCGCAGTGGACGCAGACCCAACCGGTGCAGCAGCCTCGCGTGACTGAGCAACCCGCGCGCACTACCACGCCGCCGCCGCGCCAGACACAAACACAAACACAAACGCAGCAGCAGAAACCGACATCGACTTCTCAACCGTATCAGGATCTGTTGCAGACGCCGCCGCACAACACCGCCTCTCAGCCTAAGACGCAGCAGCCTGCGCCTGTGACACATGAAGCGGAAACAGCGAAGCCGCAAACGGCAGAGAAAAAAGATGACCGCCGCTGGCTGATCCAATGCGGTTCGTTTAAAGGCCAGGATCAGGCTGAAACCGTCCGCGCACAGCTGGCGTTTGAAGGTTTTGACTCTCGCATCACCAGCAATAATGGTTGGAACCGCGTGGTAATGGGGCCGGTGAAAGGCAAAGATAATGCCGATTCGACCCTCAGCCGCCTGAAAATGGCGGGTCACGCAAACTGCATCCGTCTCGCCTCCGGGGGTTGAAACCCCCGAAATCCCCCCCATCTATAATTGCATTCTGCCCCGTACGCTGTGCGGGGCGCTGTATTGTGCATTTGTAACCAAGGGGTCTGCTCGTGACAACAATCGTAAGCGTACGCCGTAACGGCCATGTCGTTATCGCCGGTGATGGCCAGGCCACACTGGGCAACACCGTGATGAAAGGCAACGTGAAAAAAGTTCGCCGTCTGTATAACGACAAAGTCATCGCAGGCTTTGCGGGCGGCACGGCTGATGCCTTCACGCTGTTTGAATTATTTGAACGCAAACTGGAAATGCACCAGGGTCACCTGGTGAAAGCGGCTGTCGAGCTGGCAAAGGATTGGCGTACCGACCGCATGCTGCGCAAGTTGGAAGCGCTGTTGGCGGTTGCCGACGAAACCGCATCGCTGATCATCACCGGTAACGGCGATGTGATTCAGCCGGAAAATGACCTGATCGCGATCGGTTCCGGCGGGCCATACGCCCAGGCCGCTGCCCGTGCTCTGCTGGAAAACACCGAGCTTGGCGCGCGTGAAATTGCTGAAAAGGCGTTGGGGATCGCAGGTGATATCTGCATCTACACCAACCACTTCCATACCATCGAAGAATTACCCTCTAAAGCGTAAGGATCTCCCATGTCTGAAATGACCCCACGCGAAATTGTCAGCGAACTGAACAAACACATCATCGGCCAGGACGCGGCGAAGCGTTCTGTGGCGATTGCTCTGCGTAACCGCTGGCGTCGTATGCAGCTCGACGAAGAGCTGCGTCATGAAGTCACACCAAAAAATATTCTGATGATCGGCCCAACCGGCGTCGGTAAAACCGAAATCGCCCGTCGCCTGGCGAAGCTCGCCAATGCGCCGTTTATCAAAGTCGAAGCGACCAAGTTCACCGAAGTGGGCTATGTAGGGAAAGAAGTGGACTCTATCATCCGCGATCTGACCGATGCCGCCGTGAAAATGGTGCGTATTCAGTCCATCGATAAAAACCGCTACCGCGCGGAAGAAATGGCGGAAGAGCGCATTCTCGACGTGCTGATCCCCCCGGCGAAAAACAACTGGGGCCAGCCAGAACAGGCCGCTGAACCTTCTGCTGCGCGTCAATCGTTTCGCAAAAAACTGCGCGAAGGCCAGCTCGATGATAAAGAGATTGAAATCGATCTCGCCGCTGCGCCGATGGGCGTAGAAATCATGGCGCCTCCGGGCATGGAAGAGATGACCAACCAGCTGCAATCCATGTTTCAGAACCTGGGTGGCCAGAAGCAGAAGCCGCGTAAGCTGAAAATCAAAGACGCGATGAAGCTGCTGATTGAAGAAGAAGCGGCGAAACTGGTGAACCCGGAAGAGCTGAAGCAGGAAGCCATCGACGCAGTTGAGCAGCACGGCATCGTGTTTATCGACGAAATCGACAAAATCTGTAAGCGTGGCGGCAACACGTCCGGCCCGGACGTTTCCCGCGAAGGCGTACAGCGCGACCTGCTGCCGCTGGTAGAAGGCTGCACCGTATCGACCAAGCACGGCATGGTGAAAACTGACCATATCCTGTTTATCGCTTCTGGCGCATTCCAGGTTGCCAGTCCGTCGGATCTGATCCCGGAGCTGCAAGGCCGTTTACCTATTCGCGTTGAGTTGCAGGCGCTGACCGCCGAAGATTTCGAACGCATTCTGACCGAGCCAAATGCCTCTGTGACCGTACAGTACAAAGCGCTGATGGCGACCGAAGGCGTGAACATTGAGTTCACCGACGACGGCATCAAGCGCATCGCTCAGGCGGCATGGCAGGTGAACGAATCCACAGAAAACATCGGTGCGCGTCGTTTGCATACGGTGCTGGAACGTTTGATGGAAGATATCTCTTATGACGCCAGCGATCTGGGCGGCGAGACAATCACCATTGATGCAGACTATGTGAGTAAGCATCTTGATGCTTTAGTGGCGGATGAAGATCTGAGCCGTTTTATCTTATAATCCCGGTCACAACGTTTTCATCACACTCGATGGGGGCTTTTGCCCCCATTTTTGTTGGCCAAAATTATGAACGAAACGCAATCTCTGAGCCTTACCCAGGCGTGGCTGGAAAGCCTGCGACCTAAAACATTACCGCTGGCGTTCGCTGCGATTGTTGTCGGTACCGTGCTGGCGTGGTGGCAGGGTTATTTCGATCCGCTGGTCGCCATGCTTGCGCTGATCACTGCCGGTTTGCTGCAAATTCTCTCCAATCTCGCCAATGATTACGGTGACGCGGTAAAAGGCAGCGATAAGCCCGATCGCATCGGGCCGTTGCGTGGCATGCAGAAAGGAGCCATCTCGCTGGCGCAAATGAAACGCGCGCTGATGATTGTGATTGCGCTGAGCTGCATCTCCGGGTTGCTGCTGGTCACGGCGGCAACGCAAACCATGGCGGATTTTATTGGCTTCCTGGTACTTGGAGGGTTGTCGATTATCGCCGCCATCACTTATACCGTTGGCAAACGCCCTTACGGCTATCTTGGTCTTGGCGATATTTCTGTGCTGATTTTCTTCGGCTGGATAAGCGTCGTGGGAAGCTGGTATTTGCAGGCGCATATGCTCATTCCGGCGGTGATTCTACCCGCGACCGCCTGCGGTTTACTGGCGACGGCGGTGCTGAATATCAACAATTTGCGCGATATCGAAAGCGATCGTGAAAATGGTAAAAACACGCTGGTGGTGCGTTTAGGGCCAATCAACGCCCGCCGTTATCATGCTGGTTTGCTGATCGGCGCGCTACTGTGCCTGGCGCTGTTCAATCTGTTTTCGTTGCAAAGCCTTTGGGGCTGGCTGTTCGTGCTGGCGGCGCCGCTACTGATCAAGCAGGCGCGCTTTGTGCTGCGCGAACGCGACCCGCGTGCCATGCCGCCGATGCTTGAGCGGACGGTCAAAGGCGCGCTGCTGACTAATCTCTTGTTTGTATTAGGGATTATTTTGAGCCAGCAGAATTTTTAACAGGAAAAAGACGAATTAAAAATTGATGGTTTTGCCAACAGTGCGTTATGCGCGATATACTGACGATTCTCGCAGCAACTGAACGTTAATCCTATGAAATACGATACTTCTGAGCTTTGTGATATCTACCAGGAAGAGATCAACGTTGTTGAACCGCTGTTCTCCAATTTTGGTGGGCGGTCGTCTTTTGGCGGACAAATCATCACGGTGAAATGTTTCGAGGATAACGGGTTGCTCTATGATCTGCTCGAACAGAATGGTCGTGGGCGTGTCCTGCTGGTTGACGGTGGCGGTTCAATGCGCCGCGCGTTAATCGACGCAGATCTCGCACGCATTGCGGTGCAAAACGAGTGGGAAGGCATGGTGATTTACGGCGCGGTGCGCCAGGTGGATGACCTTGAAGAGCTGGATATTGGCATTCAGGCGATTGCCGCCATTCCGGTTGGCGCAGTGGGCGAAGGCATTGGCGAAAGCGACGTGCGCGTGAACTTCGGCGGCGTGACCTTCTTCTCCGGCGACCATCTTTATGCCGACAATACCGGCATTATCCTTTCCGAAGATCCCCTCGATATCGAGTAAAAAAAGGGTGCCTGATGGCACCCTTTTTTATGTGTTATCGGATGGCGCTTCGCCTATCCGACCTACCCGATGATTACGCGAAAGATAACGCGTAATCAGACTTCTTCCATGCGGCCTAACAGCGCTTGCAAACGCTCCTGCCAGCCGTGCTGCTGTTCTCTCAGCTGGCTATTTTCGCGCTCCAGCTCTTCACGGCTATGCTGTGCGGACTGAACATCCTGTGCCAGACTGTTGTTTTTCTCTTTCAGTTCTTCGATTTCCATCTGCAACAGCGTGATGGTATCAATCGCCTGCTGCACTTTTGCTTCCAATTTCTCAAACACTTCTAATGACATAGTCATACCTCTCCTGAGTTGCAAGGCGTTGATGGATAAACACTTTATTCTTAAGGTTGCAGGCATATTTGCCACCTGCAACTTAAATGCGTTTCCTCGTCCCGAATACCGGCGACGCCTTAAAAAAATGGGCGAATTTCGCTAGTGATCGATTGTATGAATCGCGCCTCCCCCTGTCCAGCGCGGAGCCTTGCTGTTTGCGCTTTGCAACACTTTTCATCCTCATCCTGGTGCAATGCCGCGCTCTACCACTAAATTGTTAATGCCAGGGTTACAAAAATGATTCAGCTCACGTTTCGAACTGGCGCAAAAACACATCTCAGCGCTCGAAAACGCTCATTTTATGACGCAGTACACACATTTTAATTTCGATATTTCTCGTTTTTGCTCGTTAACGATAAATTAACACTATGTCTACACGACATCATGGGGCGATGTTTCCCCTATGCATACAATAACCATTAAACTTTTGCAGGATCCGATTATGAGTCAGACATCAACCTTAAAAGGCCAGTGCATCGCCGAGTTTCTCGGTACCGGGTTGTTGATTTTCTTCGGTGTGGGATGTGTCGCGGCATTAAAAGTGGCGGGCGCCACCTTTGGCCAATGGGAAATCAGTATCATCTGGGGTCTGGGCGTGGCAATGTCCATCTACCTGACCGCTGGGGTTTCCGGTGCGCATCTTAACCCGGCGGTAACAATCGCATTGTGGCTTTTCGCAAGCTTTGACGGACGCAAAGTTGTTCCCTTCATCATTTCTCAATTTGCCGGTGCGTTTTGCGCGGCAGCACTTGTTTACGGGCTTTACTACAATCTTTTTCTCGATTTCGAACAAACGCACAACATGGTGCGCGGCAGTGTCGAAAGTCTTGACCTGGCTGGCATCTTTTCAACGTACCCGAACCCGCACATCAATTTTGTGCAGGCCTTCGCAGTTGAGATGGTGATTACCGCTATTCTGATGGGCGTCATTATGGCGCTCGGCGATGACGGCAACGGCATCCCGCGTGGGCCGCTGGCTCCGCTGCTGATTGGTCTGCTGATTGCGATTATCGGCGCGTCAATGGGCCCACTGACTGGCTTCGCCATGAACCCGGCGCGTGACCTCGGGCCGAAAACGTTCGCCTGGCTCGCCGGCTGGGGCAATGTCGCCTTTACCGGTGGCAAAGATATTCCCTACTTCCTCGTGCCGATGTTCGGCCCGGTGGTAGGCGCGGCGCTTGGCGCGTTCGGTTATCGTAAGCTGATTGCTCGCCATCTGCCGACGGGAACCAGTGAGGCCGCCGAAGAAAAAGGCACGGCCTCCACGACCACGACTCAACAAAAAGCTTCGCTGTAATGTGACTACGGGATTCTAACCATGACTGACAAAAAATATATCGTTGCGCTCGATCAGGGCACTACCAGCTCCCGCGCCGTTGTGATGGATCACGATGCCAACATCATCAGCGTCTCACAGCGCGAATTCGAACAAATTTATCCTAAGCCAGGCTGGGTTGAGCATGACCCGATGGAAATCTGGGCCTCGCAAAGTTCCACGCTGGTGGAAGTGCTAGCGAAAGCGGATATCAATTCCGACGAGATTGCCGCTATCGGCATCACCAACCAGCGTGAAACCGCGATTGTCTGGGAACGTGAAACCGGCAAACCGATTTACAACGCCATCGTCTGGCAGTGCCGCCGTACCGCGGAGATTTGCGAGCAGCTTAAACGCGACGGCATGGAAGAGTACGTCCGCAACACCACCGGCCTGGTGATTGACCCATACTTCTCCGGCACCAAAGTGAAATGGATCCTCGACCATGTTGAAGGCTCCCGCGAGCGCGCTAAGCGTGGCGAACTGCTATTTGGCACCGTCGATACCTGGCTTATCTGGAAAATGACCCAGGGACGCGTTCACGTAACCGACTACACCAACGCCTCGCGTACCATGCTGTTCAACATCCACGAGCTGGATTGGGACGACAAAATGCTGGACGCGCTGGATATTCCGCGCGCCATGCTGCCGGAAGTGCATAAATCCTCTGAAGTGTACGGCCAGACTAATATCGGTGGTAAAGGCGGCACGCGTATTCCTATCGCCGGGATCGCCGGTGACCAGCAAGCGGCGCTGTTTGGCCAGCTGTGCGTGAAAGAGGGGATGGCGAAAAATACCTACGGTACCGGCTGCTTTATGCTGATGAACACTGGCGAAAAAGCGGTGAAATCCGAGCATGGCCTGCTGACCACCATCGGTTGTGGCCCGAGGGGCGAAGTGAATTACGCCCTGGAAGGCGCGGTGTTTATGGCCGGTGCGTCCATTCAGTGGCTGCGTGACGAGATGAAACTGATTAGCGATGCGTTCGACTCCGAATACTTTGCCACCAAAGTGAAAGACACCAATGGTGTATACGTGGTACCGGCCTTTACCGGCCTCGGCGCGCCCTATTGGGATCCGTATGCGCGTGGTGCCATTTTCGGTCTGACGCGCGGTGTGAACGCCAACCACATTATTCGCGCCACGCTGGAATCTATCGCTTACCAGACCCGCGATGTGCTGGAAGCGATGCAGGCTGATTCCGGCATCCGCTTACACGCCCTGCGCGTGGACGGCGGTGCGGTAGCGAACAACTTCCTGATGCAGTTCCAGTCCGATATTCTCGGCACCCGCGTGGAACGCCCGGAAGTGCGTGAAGTCACCGCGCTCGGCGCGGCGTACCTTGCCGGTCTGGCGGTCGGTTTCTGGCAGAATCTGGATGAACTGCAAGAAAAAGCGGTCATCGAGCGTGAATTCCGCCCAGGCATCGAAACAACCGAACGTAACTACCGTTACAGCGGCTGGAAAAAAGCGGTGAAACGCGCGCTGGCGTGGGAAGAGCACGACGAGTAATTTGCCCCAACGATGCCCTCTCTTCAGTGGGGAGAGGGCATCTGCCCAATCAACCCTCACCTTCTCGCTGTGATAAACTTCGCCCAATTTCTTTCACTATAGAGTTTGTTATGAGACGAGAACTTGCCATCGAATTCTCCCGTGTTACCGAGGCTGCGGCGCTGGCTGGCTACAAATGGCTGGGGCGCGGCGACAAAAACACGGCGGACGGCGCAGCGGTACACGCTATGCGCATCATGCTCAATCAGGTCAACATTGACGGCACGATCGTCATTGGCGAAGGCGAAATTGACGAAGCGCCAATGCTGTTTATTGGCGAAAAAGTCGGTACCGGCAAAGGCGACGCGGTCGATATCGCGGTCGATCCGATTGAAGGCACGCGCATGACGGCAATGGGCCAGGCGAACGCGCTGGCGGTGTTAGCGGTTGGCGATAAAGGCTGCTTCCTGAACGCGCCAGATATGTACATGGAAAAACTGATTGTCGGCCCCGGCGCGAAAGGCGCAATCGATTTGAATCTGCCGCTGGCCGATAACCTGCGTAACGTCGCAACCGCGTTGAACAAACCGCTCAGCGAGTTGACGGTCACGATTCTTGCTAAACCGCGCCACGACGCGATTATCGCCGAGATGCAACGGCTTGGCGTGCGCGTCTTTGCCATTCCCGACGGTGATGTCGCTGCGTCTATTCTTACCTGTATGCCGGATAGCGAAGTCGATGTGCTGTACGGTATTGGCGGCGCGCCAGAAGGTGTGGTGTCGGCGGCGGTGATCCGCGCGCTCGATGGCGATATGCAAGGCCGCCTGTTGGCGCGCCATCAGGTGAAAGGTGACAGCGAAGAGAACCGTCGCATCGGCGAGCATGAATTAAAACGCTGTCGCGGTATGGGGATTGAAGCGGGCAACGTACTGCAACTGGACGATATGGCGCGCAGCGACAATGTGATTTTCTCGGCAACGGGCATCACCAAAGGTGATCTGCTGGATGGCATCACCCGTAAAGGCAATATCGCTACCACCGAAACGCTGCTGATCCGTGGCAAATCGCGCACAATTCGCCGCATTCAATCTATTCACTACCTGGATCGGAAAGACCCGGACGTACAACGACACATACTGTAGGTCTATTTGTTCAATTGAGCTTTCCGGCCCCCACGGGCTGGAAATCTCAGGCAACAGGCACCAGGATAAGGCAACGCGACAGGACAGGAGAAAACCATGGCGGATTGGGTAACAGGAAAAGTCACAAAGGTAGAGTTCTGGACCGATGCGCTATTCAGCCTCACCGTTCATGCCCCTATTCACCCCTTCACTGCCGGACAATTCGCCAAGCTTGGGCTGGAGATTGACGGTGAGCGCGTACAGCGCGCTTACTCTTATGTGAATGCGCCGAGCAACCCCGATTTAGAGTTCTATCTCGTTACCGTACCGGAAGGGAAACTGAGCCCGCGCCTGGCCGCATTGCAACCGGGAGATGACATCTTAATCGTCAGCGAAGCCGCCGGCTTTTTTGTCCTTGAAGAAGTGCCGGATTGCGACACACTGTGGATGCTGGCGACGGGTACTGCCATCGGGCCTTATCTGTCGATTCTGCAAGAAGGCAAGGATCTGGATCGCTTCAAAAACCTCGTGCTGCTACACGCGGTGCGCTACGCGGCGGATTTGAGTTATTTACCGCTGATGCTGGAGCTGCAAAAGCGCTACGAAGGCAAATTGCGGATTCAAACGGTTGTCAGCCGGGAGACAATTTCAGGTTCGCTGACCGGGCGCGTACCGGCCCTGATTGAAAGTGGCGCGCTGGAAGACGCGGTCGGGCTGCCGATGAACGCCAACACCAGCCATGTGATGCTGTGCGGCAACCCGCAGATGGTGCGTGATACCACACAACTGCTGAAAGATACCCGGCAGATGACCAAACACCTTCGTCGCCGTCCGGGGCATATCACCGCTGAACATTACTGGTGATCAGCGGTACTTCACGTCCAACGTCTCTTTACCGTATTTATTTTCCCCCTGGGTGCCGACAAACGCGCCCAGGTCAATCAACATCATCACGATGATCACGACCGGAATCAGGCGTCCCACCGCCCATTCCAGCGGGCCGCTTAACATTTCCCAGTGACCGGAAAGCAGCATCCACGCCAACACCATCAAAAATCCCCATGCGCCGTGGCGACCGCGATCGTGCAAGCGTTTCACCATCACACAGGCTGTTGGCCAAACCAGGCAGACGAGGATAAAGGCCGCCATCTGGAAATCGAGCATGCCGCCATTCGCCAGTGTGAACAGCGCCGTCATACTCAGCACCCACAGGATAATCCACACCCAAAAATCGCGGCGTCCAATGCGCCCTTTAAAAGAGAACAACCACTGCTGCATGCCCATGTAAGGTTCCTTATTATCGTAGTGCCGGGTAGTTTACCCTGGCGACGGGAGTTTTTGACAAGCCAGCCCGATATCGTTTTAATCGTGAGCACACTTACAGAGGACGATGTGAATGAAAACACGGCGTTATCCGTTTTGGCTGCTTTTATCCGCGCTGGTGTTCAGCTCGCAACTCCAGGCGGAAGAAGTTCCTCCCGTCGTCACCGCGCCCTATCTGTTGCCAGGCGCACCGACTTTTGACCAATCTATCAGCCAGTTTCGGGAAAAATTTAATGTTGATAACCCGACGCTGATGCTCAGCGAATTCCGTGCGGTGGATGGGCGAAACGAACCGGCGAACCTGACGCGAGCGGCAACCAAGATCAATGAGTATCTGTATGCGTCGACGGCGCTGGAGCGCGGTACGCTGAAAATAAAATCGATGCAGATAACCTGGCTGCCGGTGCAGGGGCCGGAGCAAAAAGCGGCGAAAGCGAAAGCGCAGGAGTACATGACCGCGTTTATCCGCGCGTTTTCGCCGGCGATGACCGTCGTGCAAAGTACGCAAAAACTGCAAAAGTTGCTGACCAATGGCAAAAACAAACCGTATTACGCGGAAACAGAAGGTGCGATTCGCTATGTTGTTGCAGATAACGGGGAAAAGGGGCTGACCTTCGCTGTTGAACCGATTAAGCTGACGCTATCTGAACCTCTGGATGAGAACAATAAATGACAAAAAGCAAAGCCTTTCAGGGGATGAATCTCTATACTGTTTCACAGACCATGCTGCCCTGAAGGGCGGCCATCTTCCTTAATTCGCCAAGCGCGTGGAGAGTAAAAATGCGACATCCTTTAGTGATGGGTAACTGGAAACTGAACGGCAGCCGCCACATGGTAAACGAACTGGTTGCGAACCTGCGTACCGAGCTGGCTGGTGTAACGGGTTGTGCAGTTTCAATTGCCCCGCCGGACCTGTACCTGGATCTGGCGAAACATGCTGCTGACGGCAGCCACATCATCCTGGGCGCACAGAACGTTGACGTAAATCTGTCTGGCGCATTCACCGGCGAAACCTCTGCCGAAATGCTGAAAGATATCGGCGCGAAATACATCATCATCGGTCACTCTGAGCGTCGTACTTATCACGCTGAATCCGATGAATTTATCGCAAAAAAATTCGCGGTACTGAAAGCGCAAGGCCTGACGCCGGTTCTGTGCATCGGTGAAACCGAAGCAGAAAACGAAGCGGGCAAAACCGAAGAAGTGTGCGCACGCCAGATCGACGCGGTGCTGAAAACTCAGGGTGCGAGCGCGTTCGAAGGCGCAGTGATTGCTTACGAACCGGTTTGGGCTATCGGTACCGGCAAATCTGCTACCCCGGCACAAGCTCAGGCAGTGCACAAATTTATCCGTGACCATATTGCTAAAGCCGACGCGAAAGTGGCTGAGCAAGTGATCATCCAGTACGGCGGTTCTGTAAATGCGGGCAACGCGGCAGAACTGTTCACTCAGCCGGATATCGACGGCGCGCTGGTTGGCGGTGCTTCCCTGAAAGCCGACGCTTTTGCCGTGATCGTGAAAGCAGCCGAAGCAGCAAAACAGGCGTAATGATGTTTTTTACCCTCTTCCTGACGGGAGAGGGTATTGTTTTAAAGTTTCCCCAACATGCTAAACCACGCGTAATCCAGCGGTAACAGCACCAAATACGTCACCACCGCCAGCGCCAGACAGAGCAGCATGCCCGCTCTTGCAGGCACTTTTCCGAGCGCCATCGCCACCACAATGGGCGACGCCTGATACGGCAACAACGGCGTCGAATACCCCAACACCTGAATCATGATCACCGACAGCAGCGGGAAACCGGTCGCATCGGAAAAACTCTGCGCCAGCGTTGTAAACAGCGCAGGAACGCCGTTGGCGGTCATAATAAAATTGAGCGCGGTGGTAATACCGGTCAGCGCGAGGAAACTGGTAAACGGACGCGCAGGATCGAGCGGCATCACCTGTAACAGCGCTTCGCCGACCGCACGGCCAATCCCGGTTTGGGTCACAGTGATCGCCAGCCCCAGAATGCCCGCGACATAAATACAGGTGCGGATATTCACCCCGCTGGAAAACTCGTCGCCATTGATAAAACCCACGCGCGGGAGCAATGTCACACAAGCGGCCGCAAGCCCTGTCCACGCCGGGCCGATGCCGTGCCAACTCTCGGTGACCCACATCGTCAGCACCACTGCCAGCAGCCACGCCAGGCGCTTTTCGTTCCGGCTCATCGGCTCTGCCGGAGTCTGCTCGCGAGGCGCCTGCGGCTGGCCCGGAAAGAGCCAGCAAATCAGGCCAATCAGGATAATGCCTTTCAGAATACCCAGCACCGGCGTATGCAACAGCAGATAGGGCACATAGTTGAGATGAATACCGTACGAGCCTTCCGCCGCGCCGCTCATCACCAGGTTTGGTACGTTGGCGGGCAAAATGGTGGCCGATAGCTGGAAAGTGCCGAACCCAACCGCCAGCGCCAATCCATACCACGATCGCGTGCCTTCATTGATCCCGGCACGCATCGCCATCGCTGCGACAATGGGCATCAACAGCGCGATACGCCCCATATTCGATGGCATGACAAATGCCAGCGCATAACTTAGCAACACGACGCTGGCGACCATTTGCAGCCATGAATCCGTCATTCGCGCCGACAGCGCCCTCGCCGCTCTGTCCGCCAGGCCGGTTTTGCGAATCGCAACGCCGAGCACAAAACCGCTAAAGACAAGCCAGAAAGCGGAAGAGGCGAAACCGCCAAAAATCACTTCCGGCGGCGCGATTTTCGCCACCATCGCCGCCGTAAAGAACAGCAGCGCGGTGATGAACTCCGGCAGCAACGAGGTGGCCCACAACACAATCGTGATGCCGACAATAACCGAGGGAAGAAACAGAGGGTGTGAAAGCCAGAGCGACATGCCTGTCTCCTGTAGATTTTTTCAGCAAGTCTACGGCGACAGGCATGTTGAGTAAACGCGAATTATGGTGGGCTTATTTCAGGATATCGCATTGATGATCCTGTAATTCCTCCGCCGATGCGCGATTAAGCGCAAGCAGGTTACGTTCGGTTGCCAGCAAGACAAAAGAGCCATCTGCCTGCTGCGCCACCGCCAGCGCGAAACGCCCCATATGATCTTTTGCTTCTGGCACTTCTTCGGCCAACATTAAGAATGGGCTGCGTTGCGCCAGCTCCGTTTCGGTCACGCGACGCGCTAAATATTGATGACCGCGCAGGCCGCCGGGGAATTCGAGCCACTGGCTGCTGATGCGCCCGGCGTTTTCATTTAATTTTTCGCGCACATCGGTACGCAGACAAGAAATGTGAATATGGAAGTGATTTTGCGAACGCCCAAGACGGGAGTTGATCGTTAAAGCAATGGCGTTATCCGGGACCTGGCTGCCGCGCAGTTTGCTCATCACGTCGCGGGATTGCCACGATTGCCAGAAGAAATTGGGTGTCGTGGGCTGGAGTAATAGCGGGCTTTCGGTGCCGTTAATGCGGTACGTTGGCATCAGTAAAAACTGCAACGGGCCGTTGCGGTCTTTCATCAGCACATAGCCATTGTTGAGGTTCACCTGCGCGCAGGGTTCAGGAGAGTTATGCTCGCGCGCGTTCGGCAAGCATTGTTCGGTAACGATTTGGCGCAGCGCATCCGGGTTGACGCTGTATTTTATCCAAATCCATGCTCCTGCTGCTGCCAGTAAAATCACCACCAACAGAGCGATTACAATACGACGAACTGTTTTCATATTTCCGCTTCCTATGCTGAAAGAAACGGCATGATAGCGCAAAAGCTGAGCGAAGTTAGAGATCGTTTTGTTAAATTGCAACGGTGCTTATCCGGCCTACAACACCCGCAGGCCCGGTAAGCATAACGCCACCGGGCACTTAACGAGGTTAGCGTTTACTGATTTGATCGAAGGTGCCGCCGTTAGAGAAGTGCTCTTTCTGCGCTTTGGTCCAGCCGCCGAACTCTTCGTCAATGGTAAAGAGTTTCAGTTTCGGGAACGCATTGGCATATTTCGCGGCGACCTGCGGGTCACGCGGGCGGTAGAAGTTCTTCGCCGCGATCTCCTGGCCTTCCGGCGAGTAGAGATACTTCAGGTAGGCTTCCGCCACTTTCCCGGTGCCTTTTTTCTCGGCCACTTTGTCGACCACCGAAACGGTAGGCTCGGCAAGGATGGATTCGCTCGGCGTGACAATTTCAAATTTGTCTTTGCCCAGCTCGTTGGTCGCCAGCAGCGCTTCGTTTTCCCACGCAATCAGCACATCGCCGATACCGCGTTCAACGAAGGTATTGGTCGCGCCGCGTGCGCCGGAATCCAGCACTTCAACGTTTTTGTACAGCGCTTTTACGAAATCCTGTGCTTTGGCCTGATCGCCATTGTTGTGGTGCAGCGCGTAGCCCCAGGCAGCCAAATAGTTCCAGCGCGCGCCGCCGGAACTTTTCGGGTTCGGCGTAATAATGGAAACGCCCGGTTTAACCAGATCGTTCCAGTCATGAATTTGTTTCGGGTTGTCTTTTCGCACCAGGAAAACGATGGTCGAGGTGTACGGCGCGGAGTTATCCGGCAGGCGTTTGATCCAGTTTTTATCGATACGACCGCGCTCCGCAATCGCGTCAACATCATAGGCCAGCGCCAGAGTGACCACATCCGCATCAATGCCGTTGATAACTGATGTCGCCTGTTTGCCAGAGCCGCCGTGAGACTGACGAACCACCACGTTGTCACCGGTTTCTTGTTTCCAGTGCGCGCTGAACGCTTTGTTGTATTGCTCATACAACTCACGCGTTGGATCGTAAGACACGTTTAATAATTGGATGTCCTTAGCCAGAACGCTGGTGGATGCCAGCAGTAAAGTTAATCCCACGCTCCATTTATTCATCGCCCACTCTCTCGGTTGTGTATTTTGATGACACCAGCCTGCCAGAAAGGCATCCAATGATTAAAGAATAAAAAAAGATTTGCTATAACTTTGTGGAATATCTTACGACAGGAAAACGCCCTCGTTTGCGGAGGGCGTTTTGATAATCAGTAGAGCTTTTTCGCGCAGTCCAGCCAGTCACCTTTGAACGGACGCTTCATGTTTTCAATGGCGTCGATGATGTCGTGATGCACCATTTTTTCGTTCTGGATACCGACGCAACGACCGCCGTAGCCTTGCAGCAGCAGTTCAATCGCGTAAGAACCCATGCGGGAAGCCAGGATACGGTCATAAGGCACCGGAGAACCGCCGCGCTGAATGTGACCGAGAACGGTAGCGCGCGTTTCACGCTGCGTTTCGCTTTCGATGTACTTCGCCAGCTCGTCGATATCACAGATATGCTCGGTGATTGCCACGATCGCGTGCTTTTTGCCTTTGGCGATACCGGCTTTGATCTCTGCAACCAGATCTTCGCGGTTAAACTCCACTTCCGGCAGAACGATAAACTCGCAACCGCCGGCAATGGCCGCTGCCAGTGTCAGGTCGCCGCAGTAACGGCCCATCACTTCCACGATGGAAATACGTTGGTGGGAAGAAGAGGTGTCACGCAGGCGGTCAATCGCTTCAACCACGGTTTGCAGCGCGGTGAAGTAACCGATGGTGTAGTCGGTACCTGCAACGTCGTTATCGATGGTGCCTGGCAGACCGATGCAGGGGAAACCCATTTCGGTCAGGCGCTTCGCCCCCATGTAGGAACCGTCGCCGCCGATAACGACCAGCGCGTCGATGCCGCGTTTTTTCATGTTTTCAATAGCTACTGCGCGGATATGTTCTTCGCGGAATTCCGGGAAGCGGGCAGAGCCGAGGAAGGTTCCGCCGCGGTTGATCATGTCTGATACGCTGTAGCGGTCGAGTTGGATCATGCGGTCTTCGTACAGGCCGAGGTAACCATCATAGATACCTGCAACTTCCAGACCTTCTGTTAACGCTGCACGAACAACGCCGCGGATCGCGGCGTTCATGCCTGGCGCATCACCGCCACTTGTCAACACACCGATTTTTTTAATCATGACTACCTCTGAACTTAGGAATGCAAAATAAAATTCTGTGGCCCGAAGCAACTCCCACTGGGAGCGAACAACTATGCTGCAAATAGTATATCAATCCATAGTTGCTGAATTGATTCAGGTCAGACCAAATGGCGGTAATTTGTCCACAAAATGTTGGTCTGGCTCACTGTTTTACAAAGAAATACGAAAGCCTCTGCGGGCTTATCGTCCTTGAGGTACGACAGAACAGGGGTCCTGATGAATAATCACATCGGAGCCTGGAAAACGTTGCAGAATCGCCTGCTCAACTTGTTCGGCGACAAGGTGCGCCTGAACTAACGGCAGGTTATCTTCCATTTCTAAATGTATTTGAATAAAGCGGGTCGGCCCTGACTGCCGCGTACGAAGATCGTGAGCGCCGTTGACGCCCGGCCAGGAAGTGACGATATCGACAATATCCTGACGCTCTTCATCGGGTAACGCGCGATCTAATAATGCCTGCACCGCGTCATATCCCATGCGTAACGCGCTATACAAAATATAGCCGCCGATACCCAGCGCAAACAGCGCATCCGCCCGGTGCCAGCCATACCATGACAGGCCAAGCGCGATGAGAATTGCGCCGTTCATCATAACATCAGACTGATAATGAAGCATATCCGCCCGCACTGCCTGACTGTGGGTTTTACGCACAACCCAGCGCTGAAAAGTGACCAATATCACAGTACTGAACAGCGCAATCAGCGTAACCGCCACGCCGATACCCGCCGCGCGAAGCGGTTCAGGATTCGCCAAATGCTGAATGCCGGTTAAGAACAGGAACAATGCGGAACCGGAAATAAACATACTTTGCGCCAGCGCCGCCAGCGACTCGGCTTTGCCGTGGCCGAAGGTGTGTTCTTCATCCGCCGGTTGCAGCGAATAACGCACGACCAATAAATTGGTGAGCGATGCGGCAATATCGACCAGAGAATCAACCAGCGCCGCCAGGATACTGACCGAACCGGTAAACCACCACGCGAAGATTTTGATCAACAATAATGACGAGGCCATGACCGTCGCCGCAATCGCCGCCCGGGTTACCAGCCGCCCATAGGATTTATTCATAAGCGCTCATTTTAGCTAATCTGTATGTTCGGATTACTGTTTAGCAAAGTAGCATAAATGCTCATCAATGATCTAAAACCCTCTCCGAACTTCATACGAGCCGGTATAATGACTAGAATGCCCATAAAAACAGTTATCCGGCTCTTGTAGGAATAAAATTTAGCGCTGGAAACAGGAGTTATAACAGGATGAAAATTCACGATGAGATACATTAGGCTTGTAATAAAAACCACCAGGATGGTGAACTCGTAAACTTTATGGGTTATTCCCGTATTTAATGAGTGGGATTCAGTAGCGATTTTTTTCAAAGGCATTAGCTTTCTTAGGAATGAATATGGATCTTAAAGAGACAGAAATACTCGGCGATGATGTGAATACACACTGGTATTATCTTTCAAAAGCAAAAGCGCTAACGAAACTGCTGGGTAACTTTACACCTAAGAAAATTATGGACATTGGCGCTGGATCTGGCTATTTCTCAAAGTTATTGCTCAATGAGACAACAGCGTCAGAAGCCTGGTGCGTCGACATCAGCTATGAGAGGGAAGAAACCGCTAATGAACACGGTAAGCCGATTCATTTCGTACGTGGGATAGATGAAACCGATGCAGACCTCGTTTTACTGATGGATGTCCTTGAACATGTTGATGATGACGTAGGTCTACTGAAAGAGTATGTAGATAAGGTCCCTGCAAACACTAAATTTTTAATCAGCGTACCTGCTTTCGAGTGGTTATGGAGCCCGCATGACGATTTTCTGGAACACAGGAGGAGATATACACTTCGCCAACTCGAGAGTGTCGTTCAGTCCACCGGGCTTTCCATTGAAAGGTCATGTTATTATTTTGGTGTTGTTCTACCCTTAGCCGTTTTAACGCGCTTCGCTTCTCGAAATAGTGGAAAAAAAGAATCACAGCTTAAAAGACACAGTAAATTTGTGAATACTGTATTAAAAACATTATGTTCACTTGATCTTATTTTCTTCGAAAAGAATAAGGTCGGCGGTTTAACCGTATTTTGTTATGCAGAGAAAAAAGAAAAGTAATATGCTTAATTTGCATATTATTTCGACTTATCTCATAAAGCCCGTGTATTTTTGGCTATATTTTATTAAAAAATCATTAACAGCCCTGTTGTATTTACTCTTCGCTTTGCAAACTACATTTAATAAAGGGTTGCCGCGAAAATTTGGCAATACCATTTCTTTGAAGATAATTACCAGAAGAATATCTAGATATGCCGTTGAAGCAGACATAGATTTTTCTCTTGTTTATAATGCAGTTTTATTGCCTTTGCATTTAGTGATGAAACCAATTATGAGCACTCTTTTTATTACTATTGTTGTTTCATGTAGCACTTCTTCAATTAATAAAAAGTGGATGTTTTTTAACCAGGAGAAGCAGTAAATGTTCAATAGCATTATTAAACAAAAGAATCCGTTGCTGCTGGCATTGATAATGATGCTATATGTCCCGGTCCTTTTTTCCAGAACCGATATGTGGGATGGCGCATTAATTGATCATGCTATATCAGTAGCCCGTATCGATGTTTATCACGAATGGTTTAGTGAAGCTGGCTTATATCTCACTGCTTTCTTTTATGACCCTCTAACACTCGCAAAAGGATTTTATCCGCTGTCAGGCCAGTTGATAACATTGCTGTTTCTTTATCTTTCCGCGATGCAAATAGCGCGTATAGCCCAAACGTTATATCATCTCTCCGAAAAAGAGTCCCTGCTTGTAGGGGTTTTTTACTTGCTCCTGCCGCTATGGTCTACTTTTTTCTCGACCATTTATTTAATGCATTCTGCCACTATTTTCTTTGCTCTCTTTTCTGCAAGACTAGTCATAGAGAAGCGTTACCCTCTAATTCCATTAATATTGATCCCGCTCACTTTCCAGCAGGCATCAATGGCTCCTGTGATACTTTCCATTTTTATGTTGTATGCCATCGAGAATAAATTCAAAAAAATAACGTATATCATTTTATTCTCTCTTTGGATTGTTATCTCCTTTTTCGCTCTACGGTCTATATTTGCGACAACTGAGCTTTATGCAGACTACAATAAAATTGTTATAAACAGTCTTCTGAATATGCTTTTATGGAAGAGATTTGCAATTTTCTTAGCAGTATGTTTGGGGCCGGTCATTGCTTATTATATCCTTACGCCTATAAAGCTTATCAAATTATCCAGTGCAGGATTAGTCATCGCGCTTATTGCCACTGTTGTTCCATATATTGTAGTCAACAAAACCCCATCCACTGTTGATATTATTCAAATGCACGGAAACTCAATGAGATTTTTATTCTCTTGTGCTCCTATCTTAGCACTGATCTTTGCATATATATTGCAGCATAAACCGATTAAGAAGCCTCTCGTAATTATTATTATGCTGTATATGTTTTCAATCTTCGTTTGCGCTCAATATGCAAAGGTTATTGAAGTAATATATCAACGATCATTCATTGCTAATATTAAGGCCCATCCCGAATTAAATGGAAAAGTCATTACAATTATTACTTCAGATAATCTTAATTTTTACCAATATTCCTATATGTTTATGAAAGCATTCGGTGAAAATAAAAGCATTATATTGACGAATAAGCATGTACCCGATCCCATTATTTATAAAAAAGAATCATATCGCGTAAAATATATTCAACCTTCCTTTGAGAATATCACTCAGGCCGAGAAGCTTTATGTCAGATCTAACATGGCCGCGGCGAACCCTGTATCGGCGTACTGGAGATATCTATCGAATGGAAGCTTCCCTGAGCTGATAACGATAAAAGTGAGGTAGTGGAAGCAACAGGTACGGCGTGACCACATTGTCCACAAATTGGCCGCACTGGTGATAATAAAACCCTTCCTGTCGCTTTGTGCTGTCAGTTATATCATTGATTTATAATAATTTTCACTGAATTGGAGACAAAAAAAACCCCCACATCATGTGGGGGAAGACAGGGATGGTGTCTATGGCAAGGAAAAACAGGGTTTGTTACCTGGTACTGCTACTACTCATTACCGTCAACGGAGAACTTTGTTGCATCTGCGCGACGCTACGCAGCTTGGTCATTCTCTGTTGATGTTTCTGGTTTAAAACCGCTTGCTGCTCCGGCGTTAGCAGGTTGTACATCTGGTTGCGGACTTTCGCCATTTCAACCTGACGAGCGACTTGCTCCTGCGCCATTTTTTCTGCCTGAGCGCGCACAGCGTTTTCATCAAATTTTTCTGCGGTGACAAGGCGATGCATTGCCTCCATTTCGCTAACATTAACAGGTGGCTGGTCGTGCCGCGCCTGTGTCATCAGATCCCGCATCTGCTGGCGCTGATGTTCGGTCAAATTAATACCGTCGAACATATGGCTCTGAACACTGCGCTGTGCGAACCCTTCAGTCGGGTGCCAGTTATCGCCTGTTACGACTTCAGCAGCCTGGCTAACAGTGCTTAATGCCAGCGTTGAGGCCATGACGGCAGCGGTAACGATGCGCATCATTTGCTCCAGTAACCTTTTCGTCTCACGAATCAACGAGAATCAGTCTACGATTCAGGCTGCAAACAAGCGTCAGGGGGTGTAAAACAACGTAAAGTCATGGATTAGCGAGTCTTGATGACGTAATTTCTGCCTCGGAGGTATTTAAACAATGAATAAAATCCTTTTAGTAGATGATGACCGAGAGCTGACTTCCTTGTTAAAGGAGCTACTCGACATGGAAGGTTTTAACGTACTCGTTGCCCATGATGGGGAACAGGCGCTCGACCTCCTCGACGACAGCATCGACCTGCTTTTGCTCGACGTCATGATGCCGAAGAAAAACGGTATCGACACCCTTAAAGAGCTACGCCAGACACACCAGACACCGGTAATTATGTTGACTGCACGCGGCAGCGAGTTGGATCGCGTTCTCGGCCTTGAGCTGGGCGCGGATGACTATCTGCCAAAACCTTTTAACGATCGTGAATTAGTCGCGCGTATTCGTGCGATCCTGCGCCGTTCCCACTGGAGCGAGCAACAGCAAAACAGCGACAGCGGTTCGCCAACGCTGGAAGTGGACGCCCTAAGCCTCAATCCGGGCCGCCAGGAAGCCAGCTTTGATGGCCAGTCGCTGGAGTTAACTGGCACCGAATTTACCCTGCTCTACCTTCTGGCTCAGCATTTAGGCCAAGTGGTTTCTCGCGAACATTTAAGCCAGGAAGTGCTGGGTAAACGCCTGACACCGTTCGATCGCGCTATCGATATGCACATTTCCAATCTGCGCCGCAAATTGCCGGATCGCAAAGATGGGCATCCGTGGTTTAAAACCTTGCGCGGTCGCGGTTATCTGATGGTGTCCGCTTCATGATAGGAAGTTTGACCGCCCGCATCTTTGCCATTTTTTGGTTAACGCTGGCACTGGTGCTGATGCTGGTTTTGATGGTGCCGAAGCTGGACTCCCGTCAAATGACAGAGTTGCTGGACAGCGAGCAGCGTCAGGGCGTGATGATTGAACAGCATGTTGAAGCGGAACTGGCCAACGACCCGCCGAATGACCTGATGTGGTGGCGCAGGTTGTTTCGCGCTATCGACAAATGGGCGCCGCCGGGTCAACGCCTGCTTTTGGTGACCAGTGAAGGCCGCGTGATCGGTGCCGAACGCAACGAGATGCAGATCATTCGCAACTTCATCGGCCAGGCGGATAACTCCGACCATCCGCAGAAGAAAAAGTATGGTCGCGTCGAGATGGTTGGCCCTTTTTCCATCCGTGACGGGGAAGATAATTACCAGCTCTACCTGATTCGCCCCGCCAGCAGCTCACAATCTGATTTCATCAACCTGCTGTTTGACCGCCCGCTGTTGCTGCTGATTGTCACCATGCTTATCAGCTCGCCGTTGCTGTTATGGCTGGCGTGGAGCCTGGCGAAACCAGCGCGTAAGCTGAAAAACGCGGCGGATGAAGTGGCGCAGGGCAATTTACGCCAACATCCGGAACTGGAAGCCGGGCCGCAGGAATTTCTGGCCGCCGGCGCCAGTTTTAACCAAATGGTGAGCGCGCTCGAACGCATGATGACCGCACAGCAACGCCTGCTTTCGGATATCTCGCACGAACTTCGCACACCGCTGACGCGCTTGCAGCTTGGTACCGCGCTGTTGCGTCGTCGCAGCGGTGAAAGCAAAGAGTTAGAGCGCATTGAAACTGAAGCGCAGCGGCTGGACAGCATGATCAACGATCTGTTAGTGATGTCGCGCAATCAGCAGAAAAACGCGCTGGTGAGCGAAACGGTGAAAGCCAATCAGATGTGGAACGAAGTGCTGGATAACGCCGCCTTCGAAGCCGAGCAGATGGGAAAATCCCTGACGGTCAATTTCCCGCCGGGTCCCTGGCCGATGTACGGCAACCCGAATGCGCTGGAAAGCGCGCTGGAAAACATTGTTCGCAACGCGCTGCGCTATTCGCATAGCAAAATCGAAGTCAGTTTTGCGGTGGATAAAGACGGCATCACCATTAACGTGGACGATGACGGTCCTGGCGTCAGCACGGAAGATCGCGAGCAGATTTTCCGCCCGTTCTACCGCACCGACGAAGCGCGCGATCGCGAATCCGGCGGTACCGGTCTTGGCCTGGCGATTGTCGAAACCGCGATTCAGCAGCATCGCGGCTGGGTGAAAGCAGACGACAGCCCGTTAGGCGGTTTACGCTTAACGATGTGGCTGCCGTTATACAAACGCTCGTGATGATTCGCCCTCTCCCAACGGAGAGGGCGATTTATTAGCCCAACAGCCGCCGCGAATTATCTTCAATCTTGCCGCTGATGCGCCGCTTTTGCATGGTGCGCGTCCAGCTCGCCGACAACCCCGCCGCCGACAATAAACGGTGATATTGCTCATCATCGAAAGGCTGGAACCAGGCAATGGAAGCCGCCTCATAAACGCTGACATCGCTAACGCGGGACACCAACTCCAGTGGCGCGTCTGCCGACACCTTACCCGCCGCAATCACGCGATACAGCCAGCCAATGCGCCCGCTGTCCTGCATTTGCGTCGACATATCGCGGATACCGAAATGGTAATTGAGCTTGAAACAAGGCGAACGCGGCTGCGTCACCTGAATCAGCGTATCGCCCCAGCGGAAGATATCGCCGATAAAAACATTTTTCTCTGTTAATCCGCTGGTAGAGAAATTCTCGCCGAATGCCGGTGCGCAAAACAGCGCGGCTTGTTCCGGGTACATTTGCGCCCAGTGCGCATAATGTTCGCGCGGGTAGTGGCACAACGCGCGATCCGCTCCGCCGTGGTAACTTTTTTCCGCCTGCTCGTCTCCGCCCAACCCCATTTCCGTCAGGGTGAGTTCCCCTTCCACCTGCAATTTGGCGATGGCACTGGGCCGACTGCCGTCATAATCCCTGACCTTTCCCGTAAATACGTCAACCTGATGTCGCATCTTCCCTCCCGGACACGCTTTTTTCGTCGCGCTATTACACCATAATTTTTTGTCGGCTAAACCTGCGAAAATGAGACATTCATGCGCGTGTCAGCCCGTAAGGCGTGCTATCACTTAACGTGAACTTTTGAAACGCAATTTCATTAACCAAGGAGAGAGTGACGTGACCAGTACAACTCCATTTTCCGGCGTCTGGTGCCCTTCCATCACGCCGATGGACAGCGAAGGCAAGGTCGATGTTGATGGTTTGCGACAGCATATTGCGCGTCTGACAGCGGCAAAAATCGATGTGATATTGCTGATGGGCAGCATCGGCGAGTTTGCCTCTCTCTCCCTTGAAGAGCGAATCATGCTGATCCGCGAAGCGCGCGCCATGTCGCCTCTGCCAATGGTCGCCAATGTTTCATCTACTTGTTTTAACGATATTTTATGGATGGTGGATGAGGCCTGGCGAGTCGGCTACGATGCCGTAATGGTGCTGCCGCCTTATTACTATGGGCAAACCAGCGCGCAATTGCTCAGTTACTTCCGCGCGCTGGGTAACGCGATCAGCGGAAAATGGTTTGCCTATAATTTCCCGGCGCGTACCGGGTGTGATCTGACGCCAGAACTGGTCGCCACGCTGGCAGCAGAATTCCCGGACTTCGCCGGTATCAAAGACACGGTGGATTGCCAGTCGCATACCCGCAGCATGATTCAGGCCACCGCGCGCGTACGCGATGATTTCGCTGTGCTGAGCGGTTATGACGAGTATTACATTCCCAACTTACTGGCAGGCGGCGCTGGGGTGATTTCCGGGCTGAACAACGTGATGCCAGAACTGTTTGTCGAGGCGCGGGAAGCCTGGCGGCAGAACGATTTAGCCACGCTGCAAAAGCTGCAACAAGAGATCGGCAAGTTTATGGCGATTTACGCCATCGGCGATGATTTCGTCACCACCATTAAAACGGTGGTATCGCGCAAGTTTGGTTATTGCACCCCTACCGCGCGCAATTTTGGCGGCACGTTGAGCGACGATCAGTGCAAAATCGTGGACACGGTGTTTGGTATCTAGTAATTGCCGGATGGCGCTGCGCTTACCCGGCAATCAAAAAGTTATTTCACCGTATTGCGTATCGCGATTTCCGCTTCCGCGCCTTTCACTTTCCGTGACCAGACCGAGGTCAAAATCGGCACCAGAATCGAGGTGACAATCACCGACGTCGCCACCAGCGCGGTTGCTGCTGGCGCCATCGGTTTAAAGTCCGGCACCATTTCAGCAATCAACACCGGCGTTGCCACCGCCGCGCCTGCGGAACTGGAGGCCGCCAAACCCGCCGTGCCGTCGCCGCCGCCAATCAGCTTATCGGCGATGATCAGCGGAATACCGGTAATCACAATCACCGCCAGGCCCAGCAGAACACCCAGCAAACCGGTTTGTGCGATCACACTTAAATCGATGGTATTGCCGAGCGCGAAAGCAAAGAACGGGATCAGCGTTTGCACGGCGTTACTAAAGAACTCGCGCAGTTCCGGGTCGAGGTTCCCCAGCGCGAACCCCACCAGGAAAGGCAACACGGCACCGACAAACACATGGGGTTCAAACGACGCGATACCCGCAGTGCCGAGGATAATCATCGTCATCAGCGGGCCGGATTCCAGCGACATCAACACAAAAGCCCCGGCCTCCTCTTTAGTGCCGTACTGTTGCATGATTGACGCATACAGCCCGCCATTGGTCATATCCATCGACGCCACCAGCGCCAGCGTCGACATCCCGGCAAAGAACCCGACTTCCACACCGTGTTCGGGAATCACGCGGGACGCGATAGCCGCAACCACCCACGCAACCGCGATTTTCGTTACTACCAGCGTTCCCGATTTACGCAGCACCGTACCGGTCGCGCTCAGCTTGATGGAGGCGCCCATACAGAAAAACCACACCGCCAGGATTGGCACCGTGCCAGTGATCATGCCGTTGGTAAACGAGCCGAAGTATTTTCCCGCCCCGGGCGCAAAGGTGTGGCACAACGCACCGATGAACAATGGAACCAGCATCATCCCGCCAGGGATCTTTTCAATTGCACGCTTGATTTGCATATCTTCACCTGTCAAAAACGTCCGATTTTTGTACGCTGACACTCCAGTGTTGCGGGAAAACAGCAGCGCGGATGAAGAGATGGTAGAAGCAGATCGGGCAAAGAAAAGTGATCAAACAACCAGAACAAAACAATATTTCATTAATTCCAGACAGGTGTTCCCTTTAGTTATGACCAGGCAAAAAAGCATAAAAAAACCCCCGTCGGCAACGCCTGGCGGGGGTTTTGACTCACCTCACAGTGAGCGATGGAACAGACTTATTTTTTCGCAGCGAAACGCGCAGCCGCTTCATCCCAGTTAACCACATTCCAGAACTCTTTGATGTAGTCCGGGCGGCGGTTCTGGAATTTCAGGTAGTAAGCGTGTTCCCACACATCCAGGCCAACAATCGGGAAACCGGACGCGCCAGAAATCGCTTCACCCATCAGCGGGGAATCCTGGTTAGCGGTAGACACTACAGCCAGTTTGTCGCCTTTCAGCACCAGCCAGGCCCAACCGGAACCAAAGCGAGTGGCAGCCGCTTTTTCGAATTCCGCTTTGAAGTTGTCAACGGAACCGAAATCGCGCTCGATAGCCGCTTTCAGGTCACCCTGCAGGGTGGTGCCTTTTTTCAGACCTTTCCAGAAAAAACTGTGGTTAGCGTGACCACCTGCGTTGTTACGCAGCACGGTTTTTTTGTCTGCTGGCAGCTGATCCAGTTTGGTGATCAGCTCTTCAACCGGCAGGCTAGCGAATTCCGGCAGGCTTTCCAGCGCAGCGTTAGCATTGTTGACGTAGGTCTGGTGATGTTTGGTGTGATGGATTTCCATCGTCTGCTTGTCGAAATGAGGCTCAAGGGCATCATACGCATACGGCAGAGCGGGCAGTGTATAGCTCATTTTCATCTCCATTATTGTCTGGCGGCACGTGTGTTAATGCCGCGTAAGCAGTCGGATCATTATAGTTAATTAAATGATATTGAAAATGTTTATCAATGCCGTAGTTTTTATATGGTTATAACTTTTGGTTATGTTCATGAAACTGTGAAGCCGCTCACCTCCATAACGCGCTCATTGCCAGCTCACGCCGCAATGCGGCAAACGCCTCAAGGTTAATCCTCTGACTGATTTTTACACTCATCGGGTCGGCTGCTCGTATCCCGGCGATAAAAACAAAGAGGATTGATTAATGAGTAACGCGATTACGATGGGTATTTTATGGCATTTGATAGGCGCAGCCAGTGCAGCCTGTTTCTATGCCCCGTTTAAAAAGGTGAAAAATTGGTCCTGGGAAACCATGTGGTCAATCGGTGGCATCGTCTCCTGGTTGATTCTTCCCTGGACCATCAGCGCGCTGTTATTGCCTGATTTTTGGGCCTATTTCAGCTCGTTTAATGCTTCCACGCTGCTGCCGGTGTTTCTGTTTGGCGCGATGTGGGGCGTCGGCAACATCAACTACGGCCTGACCATGCGCTATTTAGGCATGTCGATGGGTATTGGTATCGCCATCGGCATTACGCTGATTGTCGGTACGTTGATGACCCCGATTCTCAACGGTAATTTCGATGTGCTGATCAATACCGAAGGCGGCCGTATGACGCTGCTGGGCGTGCTGGTCGCGCTGATTGGCGTCGGGATTGTCACCCGCGCAGGTCAGTTGAAAGAGCGCAAAATGGGCATCAAAGCCGAAGAGTTCAACCTGAAAAAAGGTCTCGCGCTCGCCATCATGTGCGGCGTGTTCTCTGCCGGGATGTCGTTTGCAATGAACGCCGCAAAACCGATGCACGAAGCCGCCGCGGCGCTGGGCATCGATCCGCTTTACACCGCCTTGCCAAGCTATGTGGTGATCATGGGCGGCGGCGCGCTGGTGAATCTCGGCTTCTGCTTTGTTCGTCTGGCAAAAGTGAAGAACTTGTCGGTAAAAGCAGACTTCTCGCTGGCAAAACCACTGATCATCAGCAATATCCTGCTTTCCGCGTTGGGCGGTTTGATGTGGTATCTGCAATTTTTCTTCTACGCCTGGGGCCACGCGCGCATTCCGGCGCAGTATGACTACATCAGTTGGATGCTGCATATGAGCTTCTACGTGCTGTGCGGCGGAATTGTCGGGCTGATTCTGAAAGAGTGGAAGAACGCCGGGCGCCAGCCGGTGAGCGTATTGAGCCTCGGCTGCGTGGTGATCATTGTCGCGGCCAATATTGTTGGCCTCGGCATGGCCAGTTAATCAGGCAGCAACCCGGCTACGATGACGCCACTGGCCTGGCGTCATCCCTACCTCGCGGCTAAACACCACCGAAAAGTAGTTACTGTCTTCAAACCCGCACTGCATGGCAATTTCACTGATCATCTGCTCGGAGTGCTGCAACAAATATTGCGCATGGCAGATGCGTAACTGGCGCAAATAGTGGTTGATGGTCATCCCGGTTTGGGTGCGGAATTGCTGACGCAACGCGCGCTCGCTGCACTGCTCCTGCTCGCAAAATTGCTCCAGCACAAAGCTGCGGTTCAGGCTGCCGGTTAGCGCGGTGATCAGCTTATCGAGCAGCGCTTCGCTGTGCGTGGCGGCCAGGTTATCGGCGGCGAAACGGTGGCGTTTTAAGGTCATCACCAACTGCGCGAACAGGGTTTCCGCCATCAGGTTCGCCAGCGGATCGCTCTTGGTACTTTCATGCTCAAGCTGCGCAATCACCTGCCGCGCCTGCGTCATACCGGAACTGCCAATGCGCCAGTGCGGGATCCATTGCGCGCCATTGAGGCCAGGAATATGCGCCGCCCAGTCGAGATTGAGCGTCAACCTGTCCGGGCAGTAGATGATGTTCTGCAACACCAGGTCATTGACCGAGGCGTAAGAGTGGCAATCTTGCGCGCGGATATAAAACAGATCGCCGCGCGTGATGCGGTAAGGCCGGTCATTGAGCACGTGCAGACCGTTGCCGCGCCATACCATCACCAGTTCGTAAAACTCATGGGTATGTTCAGCAAAGACATTTTGCGGGTAGCGATCCGCCACCGCCACCGTTTGCCCGGCGCGGGGGAAGAAGTCCGCTTGACGAAGAATTAACTGGCCTGCCACAAAGTCACCTCTGCCCTGAACAACCTGACATTATTAGCGGAAGTTCGGCAAAAAATCGGTGATAGCCTTCTCGTTACTGAAGCAGCGTGTCGCGGCCCTGGCGAATATCGCGCGGCGACCAGTCGAACTCGCGGCGAAACAGCGTCGAAAAGTGGTTACTGTCGCCAAACCCGCAGCGATAAGCGATATCCGTAACGCTCTCATCGCTGTGGCGCAGCATATGACGCGCTTTAATCAGCCGCAGGCGGTTCAGGTAGCGTTGCGGCGTCATGCCGGTGGATTGTTTAAGCTGGCGATGCAGGGTGCGCAACGAAAGCGTGAACTGCTCGGCCAGCGACTCCCAACACACCTCTTGCGCAAAGTTGTCTTCCAGCCACAGCATCAGTTGATTAAGCCGCGCGTCGCTGTTGCCAGCCCCTTCTTGCTGGCTGCTTTTACGCAGCAACACCAGCAACTGCATAAACAAGATTTCGCGGTTGGCAATCGCGTGCGTATCCGTTTCCGCGCCCCTCTCTTCCATCTGGCTGATAATGCCGCGCACCAGCCCCAGCGTGTGCTGGCTCACCCGCCAGTGCGACGGATAATTACCGTCCTGCTCTTGCGGCAAAAGCTGGTTTAACCCGGCCAGAAACTGGAACGCGTCCGGCGAGCGGTACAACACATTGGTCAAACAAAGGTTATCGGTATGTTCATACAGATGCCGGTCATGGTCGCGCACAAAACAGACCGTCCCGCCGCTGATGGTGTAAGGCTGGCCGTTGAACACATGAATGCCCGTTCCGTGCTCGACAATCACAATTTCATGAAAATCATGATGATGCTCAGGAAACGCGGCCTGGGGTAATCGCGGCTCGATGGCAACGGGTGATTTACCTGTCGGAAAAAAATCCACGCTATGCAGTACGGTCATGATCGCCCCAGCAGTGAGAAATGTTCTCAAAATAGTAATTAAGGGTTCTCAACCTCACCTTAAATTTTCGACGCCATTTCGCGCATAGGCTGCCGTTTTTTCAAGAAACGGGCGGAAAGATCGGGAAATGTGGCGAGGGTCACAATGGCTGAAAACCCCGCCATTACTGGAAACTGTGAACTCTCTCACGTTCATCTTTGCTTTCTTGCCAGCGCGAAATGGGCGCTGTCAGTAACAAGAAGGTACATCCCTCGGCCCTTTTTTAGACTGTCCGCAATGACTCTATGAAGGACCCCTCATCATGACTTTTCGCCATTGTGTCGCGGTTGATTTAGGTGCCTCCAGCGGGCGGGTAATGCTGGCGCGCTATGACCGGAAAAACCGCGCGCTTACGCTTCGCGAAATTCACCGTTTTGTTAACTGCCTGCAAAAAGTAGACGGCTTTGATTGCTGGGATATCGACAGCCTCGAAGCCGAAATTCGTACCGGTCTTGAGAAAGTGTGCGCCGAAGGCATTCAGCCAGACAGCATCGGCATTGATACCTGGGGCGTGGATTACGTACTGATTAACCGCGAAGGTCAGCGCGTTGGGTTGCCGATTGCCTACCGCGACGATCGCACCGACGGCGTGATGCACCGCGCCATGCAGCAACCGGGCAAAGCGGATATCTATCGCCGCAGCGGCATCCAATTTTTGCCTTTCAATACCCTCTACCAACTGCGCGCGCTGGCGGAACAACAGCCGGAGCTGCTGGAGCAGGTCGAACACGCCTTGCTGATCCCGGATTACTTCAGCTACCGCCTGACTGGCAATCTGAACTGGGAATACACCAACGCCACCACCACGCAACTGGTCAATATCAATACCGATAACTGGGACGACACGCTGCTGGCATGGGCCGGCGTTCCCGCGCGCTGGTTCGGGACGCCGACCCATCCGGGGAATGTGATTGGCCATTGGATCTGCCCGCAGGGCAACGCCATTCCGGTGGTGGCGGTCGCCAGCCATGACACCGCCAGCGCGGTGATCGCTTCGCCGCTGGCGGATAACGACGCGGCGTACCTCTCTTCCGGCACCTGGTCATTGATGGGTTTTGAGAGCAAAACCCCCTACACCAGCGATAACGCCCTCGCCGCCAATATCACCAACGAAGGCGGCGCAGAAGGCCGTTACCGCGTGCTGAAAAACATCATGGGTTTGTGGCTGTTACAGCGGGTGCTGAAAGAGCAAAACGTCACCGACCTGCCCGCGCTGATTGCCCTTACCGAGCAAGTCCCGACCTGCCGTTTCGTGATAAATCCAAACGACGATCGCTTTATCAACCCACATGACATGAGCGCCGAAATTCAGGCCGCCTGCCTTGATGCCAACCAGCCTGCGCCGCAAAACGCCGCCGAGCTGGCGCGCTGCATCTTCGATAGCCTCGCGCTGCTGTATGCCGATGTGCTGAGCGAGCTGGCCTTCCTGCGCGGTAAGCCGTTTACCCGCTTGCACATTGTTGGCGGCGGTTGCCAGAACCAGTTACTGAACCAACTGTGCGCCGACGCCTGCGGTTTACCGGTGATCGCCGGCCCGGTTGAAGCCTCGACGCTGGGCAATATCGGTGTGCAACTGATGACGCTGGATGAACTGACCAACGTGGACGATTTCCGCCAGGTGGTGGTGGCTAACCACAACCTGCTTACCTTTACCCCTAATCCTGACAATGAAATCGCCCGCTACGTCGCGCGCTTTCAACAAAAACGACAGACAAAGGAGCTTTGCGCATGACCACTCAACTTGAACAAGCCTGGGAAATTGCTAAACAGCGTTTCGCCGCTGTGGGTATTGATGTCGAGGAGGCGCTGCGCCAGCTCGATCGCCTGCCGGTTTCCATGCACTGCTGGCAGGGCGATGACGTTGCCGGTTTTGAAAATCCGGAAGGCAGCCTGACCGGCGGTATCCAGGCGACCGGGAATTACCCGGGCAAAGCGCGTAATGCTCGCGAGTTGCGCGCCGATCTCGAACAAGCGCTGAGCCTGATCCCTGGCCCCAAACGCCTTAACCTGCACGCCATTTATCACGAAGCCGATGAGCCAGTTGCGCGTAACGAAATCAAACCAGAGCACTTCAAAAATTGGGTGCAGTGGGCGAAAGCCAACAAGCTGGGGCTGGATTTTAACCCGTCTTGCTTCTCTCACCCGCTGAGCGCCGATGGCTTTACGCTCTCGCACGCTAACGATGAAATCCGCCAGTTCTGGATTGACCATGTGAAAGCCAGCCGTCGCGTATCGGCCTATTTTGGTGAGCAATTGGGTACGCCATCGGTGATGAACATCTGGATCCCGGACGGCATGAAAGATGTCACCGTTGACCGCCTGGCGCCGCGCCAGCGTCTGCTGAATGCCCTCGATGAAGCGATCAGTGAAAAACTGAACCCGGCGCATCACATCGACGCAGTGGAAAGCAAGCTGTTCGGTATCGGCGCAGAGAGCTACACCGTCGGTTCCAACGAGTTCTATATGGGTTACGCCACCACACGCCAGACCGCGCTGTGTCTCGACGCTGGTCACTTCCACCCGACAGAAGTGATCTCCGACAAAATCTCCGCCGCCATGCTTTACGTGCCGCGCCTGCTGCTGCACGTCAGCCGACCGGTGCGTTGGGACAGCGATCACGTGGTGCTGCTGGATGACGAAACCCAGGCCATCGCCAGCGAAATCATTCGCCATAAACTGTTTGACCGCGTGCATATCGGTCTCGATTTCTTCGACGCTTCCATCAACCGTATCGCCGCCTGGGTGATCGGCACACGCAATATGAAAAAAGCGCTGCTGCGCGCGCTGCTGGAGCCGGTCGATCAGCTGCGCAAACTGGAAGCCGACGGCGATTACACCGCACGTTTGGCGCTGTTAGAGGAACAGAAATCCCTGCCGTGGCAGGCGGTATGGGAAATGTATTGCCAGCGTCACGACACGCCAGCCGGTAGCCAATGGCTGGAAAGCGTGCGGGCGTATGAGAAAGATGTGTTAAGCCAGCGCCATTAATTGATGCGCCGGATAAGCACAGCGCCATCCGGCAACAGAACAAACAGGAACAGAGCAACTATGCAGACCATGACTAATGCCTGGTTCGTCCAGGGGATGATCAAAGCCACTACCGACGCCTGGCTGAAAGGCTGGGACGAACGCAACGGCGGCAACTTAACCCTGCGTCTGGACGAGGCGGATATCGCGCCGTTCGAAGCGGATTTCCACCAAAAGCCGCGCTATATCGCCCTGAGCCAGCCGATGCCGCTGCTGGCGAACACGCCGTTTATTGTCACCGGTTCCGGCAAATTCTTCCGCAACGTGCAGCTTGAGCCGTCCGCGAACTTAGGCGTAGTGAAAGTCGACAGCGATGGCGCGGGTTACCACATTCTGTGGGGGCTTACGCATGAAGCAGTACCAACTTCAGAACTGCCCGCACACTTCTTGTCGCACTGCGAACGCATCAAAACCACGGGCGGCAAAGACCGCGTGATTATGCACTGCCACGCCACCAACCTGATCGCGTTGACTTACGTGCTGGAAAATACCGCTGACCTGATTACCCGCAAACTGTGGGAAGGCAGCACCGAGTGCCTGGTGGTGTTCCCGGACGGCGTGGGCATTTTGCCGTGGATGGTGCCAGGCACCGATGAAATCGGCCAAGCCACCGCTGGAGAAATGCAAAAACATTCGCTGGTGCTGTGGCCGTTCCACGGCGTTTTCGGCAGCGGCCCGACGCTCGATGAAGCTTTTGGCTTGATCGACACCGCCGAGAAGTCAGCGGAAGTGCTGGTCAAAATCTATTCGATGGGCGGCATGAAACAAACCATCACGCGCGAAGAACTGATTGCGCTCGGCAAACGCTTTGGTGTCACCCCGCTGCAATCAGCGTTAGATCTGTACTCATAAAAACATCGCGCCCCGCAGACACTGACGGGGCGAATCCTCACCTGCAAACCCTACAAACACTGACTCGTGGAGTAAAAGCAATGAAAACAAAAGCAAGCTTAATCCTCACCGTTGCCATTTTGGCGTTGTCCGGTTCCGCTTTAGCTGAAGTAAAAATCGCCCTGGTGGCGAAATCTTTAGGTAATGGCTTTTTTGAAGCAGCAAACACCGGCGCGCAGGAGGCAGCCAAAGAGTTAGGTGACGTTAAAGTGATTTACACCGGCCCGACCACCACCACGGCGGAAGCGCAGATCGAAGTGCTGAACGGCTTGATCGCTCAGGGGGTGGATGCGATCGCGATTTCTGCCAACGATCCTGATGCCGTGGTGCCGGTGCTGAAAAAAGCGATGCAGCGCGGTATCAAAGTGGTGTCCTGGGATTCCGGCGTGGCGAAAGCCGGGCGGCAAATCCACCTTAACCCGTCCAACAACGCGCTGATTGGCGAAACTAACGTGAAGTTGGCCGACGATGCGCTGAAAGCGCTGAACGTCGAGAAAGGCGATGTCGCCATTTTGAGCGCCACACCGACATCCACGAACCAAAATATCTGGATTGCGGAGATGAAAAAGGTGCTGCCGAAGTACCCGTCCATCAACCTGGTGACCGTCGCCTATGGCGATGATCTATCGGATAAAAGCTACCGCGAAGCGGTCGGTTTGCTGAAATCCTACCCGGATTTGAAAGTGATCGTCTCGCCGTCGTCGGTCGGCATTGTCGCCGCGGCGCAAGCGGTCAAAGACCAGGGCAAAATCGGCAAAGTGTATGTCACCGGTCTGGGGTTGCCGTCTGAAATGGCCGGCGCGATTAAATCCGGCGCCAGCAAAAGTTTCGCTATCTGGAACCCGATCGATCTCGGTTATGCCGCGACCTATTTAGCGGATGATTTGGTGAAAGGCACGGCGACCAAAGAGGAAGCCAGCATGGGCAAACTGGGCAAAGTCAAACTGGATGCCGATGGCAACGGCGCGATGTCGAAGCCGTTTGTCTACGATGCCAGCAACATTGATAAGTTCTCGAAGATTTTTTAATCCCATAGCCCTCTCCCCCAACGGGAGAGGGTGAACACTGGAGAATTATCATGACGGCATCCACGCCTCTGCTGTCGCTTAAGGGCATCACCAAAGTGTTTCCCGGTGTGCGCGCTCTTGAGAACGTACAGCTCTCTCTCTGGCCCGGCAAAGTCACCGCGTTGATCGGTGAAAACGGCGCGGGGAAGTCCACGCTGGTCAAAGTGATGACCGGCATTTATCAGCCTGAAGAGGGCGAAATACTCTACAAAGCGATCCCAATTTCGCTCCCAACGCCCGAGTCGGCGCACAAAGTGGGGATCACCGCCATCCACCAGGAAACGGTGCTGTTTGACGAACTGTCGGTGACCGAGAACATTTTCGTCGGCCAGTATTTGTATAAAGGGCTGCTCAAAAAACTCGACTGGCCCGCCATGCACCAACAAGCACAAGCGATCCTGACCCGGCTGGAAGTGCAGATCGATCCGCGCGCGACGTTAAAAGCCCTGAGCATCGCCCAGCGGCATATGGTGGCGATTGCCCGTGCGCTGTCGTTTGACGCGCAGGTGGTGATTCTGGATGAACCGACCGCCGCGCTTTCGCAACATGAGATTCTCGAGTTCTACCAAATCGTCGAGCGCCTGAAACAGGAAGGCAAAGCGATTTTGTTTATCTCGCACAAATTCGATGAAATTTTTGAACTGGCGGATCACTACACGATTTTGCGCGACGGCGTGTATGTCGATTCCGGCGCCATCAAAGACATTACCGAAGAGCGGATGGTGGCGATGATGGTCGGTCGCGCCATCAGCCAGAGCTGGCCGAAAGCCGATTGCGCGCTGGGCGAAACCGTGCTGGAAGTGAAAGATCTGTGCCATCCCACCGAATTCGCGCATATCAACTTTTCGCTGCGCAAAGGCGAGATCCTCGGCTTTTACGGCCTGGTGGGCGCGGGGCGCACTGAACTGATGCAGGCGTTGTCTGGCGTGACCCGGCCCTCTTCCGGCGAAATTATCCTCAAAGGCAAAGCGGTGCAGTTCCACCAGCCGGCGGATGCGATTAACGCCGGGATTGTTTGCGTGCCGGAAGAGCGACAAAAGCAGGGCGCGATTATCGAACTGTCGATTGCCCAAAACATTAGCCTGCCGCAGTTGAGCAAGCTGAACAGCAACGGCGTGCTGAATGAGGGCAAAGAGTGGGCGCTGGCGGATGAGTACGCCCGCCGTTTGCAAGTGAAGGCTTTTAGCTGGAAACAAGCGGTTGAAACGCTTTCCGGCGGCAATCAGCAAAAAGTGGTGATCGGTAAATGGCTCGCCACTCATCCGGACGTGATTATTCTCGACGAACCGACCAAAGGCATTGATATCGGCTCCAAAGCGGCGGTGCACCAGTTTATGTCTGAGCTGGTGGCGCATGGGCTGGCGGTGATTATGGTGTCGTCGGAATTGCCAGAAGTGATGGGCATGGCCGACCGGGTGATCGTCATGCATGAAGGGTTGATGGTCGCGCAGTATCAAGCCGGTGAAGCCACGGCGGAAACCATTGTCAGCGCCGCCAGCGGCGCCGGTAAGGAGGCAGCGTAATGTGGCAACAACTGCTTAAACATCGCGAAGCGCTGCTCGGCGGCGTGATTGTGCTGCTGGTGCTGGCGATCGGCAGCCGCGTGCCGTCCTTTATCGGCCCCGGCAATCTGGTGGAGATGTTCAACGATACCGCCATTCTGGTCATCCTTGCACTCGGGCAAATGATGGTGCTGCTGACCAAAGGTATCGATCTGTCGATGGCGGCGAACCTGGCGCTGACCGGCATGATTGTCGCGCTGATTAACTTCCATCATCCCGATGTACCGGTGTGGTCGTTGCTGCTGCTGGCAACGGCGCTTGGGCTGGTGATGGGCATGATCAATGGTCTGCTGGTATGGAAACTGGGCATTCCGGCGATTGTCGTGACGCTTGGTACTATGAGCATTTATCGCGGGATTATCTTTTTGCTCTCCGGCGGCGGTTGGGTGAACTCCAACCAAATGGGCGCCGATTTCCTGGCGCTGCCGCGCGCCTCGGTGTTGGGCTTGCCGGTGCTGAGCTGGTGCGCCATCGCTGCGCTGTTATTAGTGGGGTATTTCCTGCGTTACAGCCGCACCGGGCGCGCGCTGTATACCGCGGGCGGCAACGCCACGGCGGCGTATTACACCGGTATCAACGCCGGAAAAATGCAATTTGTCAGCTTCTGCCTTTCGGGCGCGCTGGCCGGCTTCTGCGGCTATTTATGGATTTCACGTTTTGCCGTGGCGTATGTCGACGTCGCTAACGGTTTTGAGCTGCAAGTGGTGGCAGCTTGTGTGATCGGCGGCATCAGCACCATGGGCGGCACCGGTCGCGTGCTCGGTTGTTTGTTCGGCGCGCTGTTCCTTGGCGTTATCAACAACGCGCTGCCGGTAATTGGGATTTCCCCTTTCTGGCAGATGGCGATTTCCGGCACGGTGATTGTCATTGCGGTGCTGCTTAATGAGCGCGGAAACAAACGCAAAGGTCGCTTGATCCTGCGCGATGCGGCGCTGGCTCGTCAAAAACAGGCGGTGAAACCATGAGCAAAATCCTGACGTCTGACCCCCTGAAACCGTCCGCTGCGCCAACCTCGTTCTTTCGTCGGTTGCTGTGCTGGGAAGGGTTTTTGCTGGCGGTCACGCTGGCGGTGTTTGTGGTGAACGCCATTGCTTCGCCATATTTCCTCAATATCTGGAACCTCTCGGACGCGACGTTCAACTTCACCGAGAAAGCGATCATCGTGTTGCCAATGGCAATGCTGATTATCGCCAGGGAGATTGATTTGTCGGTCGCCGCCACTATCGCGCTTAGCTCAACGGCGATGGGCTTTTGCGCGCAGGCGGGTGTGGATACACCGCTGCTGGTGTGCGTGGGGTTGGGTATCGGGCTGCTGTGCGGGTTGTTCAACGGCATTCTGGTGACCCGCTTTAACCTGTCGTCGATTGTGATCACCATCGGCACCATGAGTTTGTATCGCGGCATTACCTACATTTTGCTTGGCGATCAGGCGCTAAACACCTGGCCAGAAAGTTTCGCGTGGTTCGGTCAGGGCTATGTATGGGGCGCGCTGTCGTTTGAGTTTGCGCTTTTTATCGTGCTGGCGCTGCTGTTTGCCTTCCTGCTGCACAGAACCAATTTTGGCCGCCGCACTTACGCCATCGGCAATAACCCGACCGGTGCGTGGTATTCCGGCATTAACGTCAAGCGTCACAACCTGATCCTGTTTGCGCTGGTCGGGTTGATGGCGGGTCTGGCGTCGGTGCTGCTGACGTCGCGGTTGGGCAGCACGCGACCCACGATTGCGCTGGGCTGGGAACTGTCGGTGGTGACGATGGCGGTGCTCGGCGGCGTCAATATTCTTGGCGGTTCCGGCAGCATGGTGGGGGTGATTATCGCCGCCTTCCTGATGGGGCTGGTGACCTTTGGCCTGAGCCTGCTCAACGTGCCGGGCATTGTGATGTCGATTATTGTCGGCGCGATGCTGATTGTGGTGATTTCGTTGCCGATTATCACCCGCCGCGTGATGCAGCGCAGGCGCATGTAGTTCGGGGGGTGATTGCCGGATGGTGTTGCGCCTTATCCGGCCGACAAAACCGCACCACAGGTGCGACCGGGCAAAAAAATTTACCCGGCGACATGGAGTATCGCCGCCGGAAAAAATCACAGCAAATTAAGGAGAGTTATGATGAGTTTTATGTTGGCACTACCCAAAATCAGCCTGCATGGCGCAGGCGCTATCGGCGATATGGTCAATCTGGTGGCGAACAAAAACTGGGGTAAAGCCCTGATCGTGACCGACGGGCAACTGGTGAAGCTGGGCCTGCTGGACAGTTTGTTTGCCGCGCTGAAAGCACACAACATGCCTTATCACCTGTTTGATGACGTCTTCCCGAACCCGACCGAAGCGCTGGTGCAAAAAGGCTACGCCGCGTACCAAAATACGGCCTGCGATTACATTATCGCTTTCGGCGGCGGCAGCCCGATCGACACCGCCAAAGCCGTGAAAATCCTCACCGCCAACCCTGGCCCGTCAACGGCTTACTCCGGCGTCGGTAAAGTGAAAAACGCCGGTGTGCCGCTGGTGGCGATCAACACGACCGCCGGTACGGCGGCGGAAATGACCAGTAACGCGGTGATTATTGATTCCGCGCGGCAGGTGAAAGAGGTGATTATCGATCCCAACATTATTCCGGATATCGCCGTGGACGATGCCAGCGTGATGCTGGAGATCCCCGCCTCAGTGACCGCCGCAACCGGTATGGATGCGTTGACCCACGCTGTTGAAGCCTATGTTTCGGTGGGTGCGCACCCGCTAACCGATGCCAATGCGCTGGAAGCGATTCGCTTGATCAATCTGTGGCTGCCGAAAGCAGTAGACGAGGGTCACAACCTGCAAGCGCGTGAGCAAATGGCGTTTGGGCAATACCTGGCCGGTATGGCGTTTAACAGCGCCGGTCTTGGCCTGGTGCATGCGCTGGCCCACCAGCCGGGCGCGACGCACAACCTGCCGCACGGGGTGTGTAACGCCATCCTGCTGCCGATCATCGAAAACTTTAACCGCCCGAATGCTGTTGCCCGCTTTGCTCGGGTCGCGCAGGCCATGGGCGTCGACACCAAAGGCATGAGCGATGAAGCAGCCAGCATGGAAGCGATTAAGGCGATTCGTGCGCTGAGCACGCGCGTCGGTATTCCGTCCGGCTTTAGCAAACTGGGCGTCACCAAAGAGGATATAGAAGGCTGGCTGGATAAAGCGTTAGCCGACCCGTGTGCGCCGTGCAACCCGCGAACCGCCAGCCGGGATGAGGTCCGCGAGCTGTATCTGGAGGCATTATGATCCGTAAAGCCTTTGTGATGCAGGTGAATCCCGATGCGCACGAAGAGTACCAACGTCGCCACAACCCGATCTGGCCGGAATTGGAAGCGGCGTTGAAAGAGGGTGGCGCGCACCATTACGCCATTTATCTGGATAAAGAACGCAACCTGCTGTTCGCAACGGTTGAGATCGAATCCGAAGCGCGGTGGAATGCGGTGGCAAACACCGATGTGTGCCAGCGCTGGTGGAAATATATGCGCGATGTCATGCAGGCCAATGCGGATAACAGCCCGGTAAGCGCAGAGCTTAAAGAGGTGTTTTATTTGCCGTAGCCGTTTGCCCCCTCCTTGTTACAGGGAGGGGGTTAGCGAAGCGGAAACTCGCTTTCATGAATTTGGCCCTGGTCATCAATCAGGTTGGCTTTGATGTGCAAAGGCACCATGGCGGGTGGAGGGGTCTTTACCACTACCGTGTACTGTTTTTCGCCATAGGGCGACACCATCATGTCGGGCTGTTGTTCAATGGCGTAGGCCTGGTTTCCGGCCTGTAACGACATGTTGGCAAACGAGACATACCAGGGCGATGCGTTCCGACAAACAATGTCGATTTTTTCGCTGTGACTTACCCGGCTGAAGCTGATTTTTTTGCTGATATCTTTCGGTTCACCCAGGTTTTTCGGACGCCAGAAGATTTTCATTTGCGTGTTCATGGTCAGGATCACGCTCTGACTATTTGGCTCAGGTGTAGCCGATTTTGGGGGGATCTCATACAGATTGAGCCAGAACACGGATTCACGATCCTCCGGCAACACTTGCTGGTTATACAGAAGCCGCAACCCCTGCATCGCCTGTGGTTCCAGGGAAAATAACGGCGGAATCGACACAAACGGCGTTTTGATGCGCCCCGGCGACGCATCATCAACATCACCATGATCGACCCAGGTTTGCACCATCACCGGCCAGTTATTGGTGTTCACCAACATCAGGCTTTGTTGTGTTTCGCCTTCTTTAAAAATCACGCGCGTTGAGGCCGCAATCAGCCCCGCGTGTGTAGAAAAGGCAGCCGTGAACAAGACCACCATGAGTAACGCCACGCTACGCCGCGTCATTGTACTTTCACCAACACTTGCGCACTGGCATCCACTTTCCCTGCCGTCACCGTTTGACCCGCAATGCGCGTCAGATAAGCATTGAAATTAACGGCATACTCGCTGATCCCGTGAGCCCCCCCGCTAGAAACCATTGTTGCCCCGTCACGTACGGCATACCAGCCGCCGTTATTACCCGTCAGGCAAGTACCGCTCTGGCAATGATACCAACCCAGAAAATTGCGCAGCACACCGCTGTTGGCGTTCGCAATCCGGATACCTACGCCGCCCGCAACGCCAGGCTGACCATAATTTGCAGGCAACAGGTGACTCACACCACCCGAAGCATTCACCAGATTAAGTTGTTTTGCAGCCAGATAACTGTCGTACGGTACTTGCAGACCCAGCGCCGTCATCCCCTGTACTGTGCCACTATTTGAGAGCCCCTCGCAGAGAACACGCACGTCAAAATGACTTTGCGCGCTTTGACCGTTGTTCAAATCGGTGATGGAAATGGTGGGAAACATGACAATCGGTGTCACACTTTTGGCCACACAGGTAGGCCTCGACACTAGATTTGCGCCCGGAATGGTGGCGTTTCCCATATTGATGGCCATCCAGTTATCTTTCCACCAGCCGTTGAAGTCATAGGCGGAATCCCCGCTATCACAATAGGTTGCCGGGCTATTAGGTGAGCAGAAAGAGACGTAGCCGTTGGGCTGGTCACACGTATAGGCACCCGTTGTTATCTGGTATTTTTTGCCACAGTAATCTGAAGGTGCCTTCCCGAAAAGCGATACTGAGCTGATACGAATCAAGTCAGCACGAATAGGACTGAAATCTTTGACCCGAATAAAAATCTTTGTGCCATCCGCTGAGAGACCATAATTTTTCATCGGGATACGCTGGTATTGACGCGTAAATACCGTTCCTGAATTGACATGCGTCAGACGCAGCCCCACGTGGCTAAACAGTGTACTGTAGTAGTTGGGATAACCATCGGCAGCACCTAAATCAAAGAAACCACCGTTACGATCATCACCGTTGGTCGAAATGATTTCGAAGATATTATTTTTATCTGCAATATCACAGACCCATAAAATACTCTCCGGGCCTCTGTAACGCGGGTTATTCGCGAATGTCACAATGTTTGCACCCAGCGGCGTGCCCACCGGATGTATCGCAAGACTGGAGACGTTAACAGTCCCCAACCCTAACCCAACACCCCATGCATCTAGTTCTGTGCGGACAAAATCCGGTCCTTTGCTGCAAAGCGCGCTGACGGGCAAGCTAATGAACAAAAACAAATTCAGCAAAATGATGCGTATGAATGTCATAAATAACTCCGTTTATTAGCGGCAAGGCAAATCCATCAGAAGTAATGGCTTGCGGGGTGGTGTAATCAACCATTCAATACGGCAACTCTCTTCGGCGTGATTACCCCACTGAACCCGTAGCTCCCCTTCTTTATCGTTAGTCCGCAGGTAGATTTGATTGGCTTGCCCCACCATGCCGGTGTAGTTGCCATAGCCGTCATACACGGCTGCGCCCATGGGGATATTTTTCGGGTGTTGCGCGGTGATAAGCATCGCTTGCCCACTCAGCGTGTTAAAACGCAGCCGCACTGTCGCCCCGGCATACGGCGCGATACGCTGTTGCGCGGTTTGCAGTTCAGCATCATCGTTCATATTGCGAGGATCCAAACCGATGCTGTTGAATTGATACGCACCGAGCGACGGCGCAATCGCATAGCCAAAAGCGTCGACGCGTGTTCCCTGGCCGCCGATTATTTCCGCTCCGCTGGCGCCCGGCGCATCAATCAGCGCAAAGCTGTCGCCCACCCAGTGCCCAAGCGTTACGCCGCCTTTATGCGCCACCACCGAGCCCTGTAACGAACCGGAAGCCTGCCAGTAATTTTTCGACGTGGACCATGACATGCCCGCATTGGCATACGAGAAACTCTTTTGCAGACCCCCACCGAATACCGACTGCTCTCCTTTGTAATCGGTTGAGTAGTTCAGGCTGTAGCTCAGAGGATTTCGTTCGCCGTAGACACCGCTAAACGTCGTCTGATAGCCGCCGTCGTGGCTGTTGCTGTCGCTTGAACGATGCGCACTGGTGGAAACAATGGGTGAGTAACGCTGGTCACCAAGCGGCACAGACATTGAAAGCGACCACATGGTTTGCATCTGATTACGCAGAGAAAACGTCGGCATAGAACCGCTGTTTTGCCATGCGCTATTCCCCATTCCCGGGAGAACGTTATAAGTACGGGCGATGCCAAGGCTGAGCGCGATGCCGTATTTGAAGGTTTTGCTCCAGTTGAACTGAAGCTGCTTATCGCGTTTTTTACTGTCGCGATAATCCTGTGATGAAGCAGAAAGGCTGATATCACCCAGCTCGCCTAATGTCTGACCGGCAGAGATCTCAATGCGGTTACGCTGCTTCCAACTGAGTGATTGCCACTGCGCGCCACGCCTGGACGCTTCACGCGAACCTAAAGCATCATAAAGCTCGGAATAACCCGCCGTTGAATAGCGGTAGCCCGCCAGCGTAACCGACGTGCCGGTTTGCGGAATGAATTTGCTGTAATTCGCACGCATCGTCCAGCCGCTTCGGTAGCTGTTATCCGTCGTCTTCGCACGGGAAAACATGGTATTCAGACCAAATGCCCCTGCGACAGTACTGTAGACACTACCCAGCGAATAACTCATGTAACCTTTTGCGAGCTGGTTACCGAGATTGAGGGTCAGTGAGTTTGTCAGCCCCTGCCGCCAGACGAGCTCGCTGAACAATTCGTTATCGCCAACGTCTCTGGTTCGGCCCAGAGTGTAAACGTAGCTGAAAGCGCCAGGACGCATCGACTCCGCCAACGCGGAAAAAGGCACATTAAATGTGCTTTCGCTGCCGTCCGCTTCGCTGACGAGGACCGTCAAATCCCCCGCAAAACTTGTCGGATAAAGGCTATCAATGGCAAATGGGCCTGGTGCGACAGTCGTTTCATACAGGGTGGTATTGCCCTGCAGGATGGTCACTTTTGCGTTGGTTTTCGCGATCCCGCGAACGACTGGCGCGTAACCACGCTGGGAATTGGGTAGCATTCGGGTATCTGATGAGAGCTGAAAACCGCGAAAGCCCATGCTGGAAAAGAACTGGCCGTCCGTAAAACCTTCGCCAAGCAAAAGCTCGCTGCGTAATGGGTAGATGGCGCGCTGTACATAACGGCGAACGGTGCTCCAGCGGCTACCTTCATATTTGCTGTAGCTTAAGTTGGATTGCTGGCGATAGCGCCACAGCCCAAGATTGAAACCGCCATTAAGGCTCAGCCAGCTCGAATCCATACCGCCTGCGTTACCCTGCCGCGATTTAACATGGTATTGGTTGGCAATGTAGTTGAGGAATAACATACTTTCCCCGGCATCAAGGCTCGCTTCGCTTACGCTGCCCCGGGGAATGGTTTTTAGCAACGCCTGCGGTACCGTAAAATCGACGCGTAGCTGCGCCAGGTCTTCTTTACGTCTTACGCCCGCCATCACCGCATCATCACCCCAATAGCAGGAGGTTTTCGCCTCTGGAGGCAGCGATTTGAGGCCGATCATTGCTAACAATTCATGGGATAAGCAAGGTTCAACGTTCTCACCCCGGCGAGAATATTCTATATCGCCGTGTGTGATGAATTTCCCATTAAGATAAATATTCAGAGAGTGGTGACCGGGAGTGATCAGTTCATCATTATTTAGCCGTTGCAGGTCTTCAACGGATAATCCGCTGTCTCTCAATAATGAGGCATCGAAATAAAACTCCTGGTTTTCAGCCAATACCGCACATGAAAAAACGGAAGCCAAACCTATAAATGTACGTAAATGAGGAAAGTAAAAATGCATGATAATCATCCAGGTTGATCATATATCCGTATTATCAAGCGGGAATTTTTAATGAACCAATGCATAGGTTTTACTAAATACGCCGCCATAATCATTTATTGCATTAATTATTAGTTTCTTTCCTGTACCAGAAGGCGCTACCCATTGCGCAGCAGAATACGGTTTGATAATTCCTGTCGTTTTCACAGGCGTTTTTCGCTGACCATCTTCAATGAAGGCATTAACAATAGAAATGTGCCAGGGGCTCATGTTCTTAACGTCAATGGTTTTGCCTTGTAAGCTAACCTGCACATCGTCAAGCGAGTTATTTGCATTTCCTTTAAGACCTGAAGGACGATAAAAAATTTTTACCCGACTTTTTATCATCACAATGAGGCTATTTTTATCTTTATCGGTAGCTTTTTTTGCCGGGTACTGTAGGAAATTCAGCCAAAAAAGAGATTCGCGATCTTGTGGCAAATCTGCGCCGGTAAACTTCAACCGCAAAGAGTGCTTAACGGTAGGATTGATACGAAAAATCGGCGGCATCACAATAAAAGGGGCATCTGCCGTTTCTGCTGTTGAATCCGGATTATTGATATCCGTCCATACCTGCACTAAAACAGGATCGCCACCGGTGTTGGTGAAAACTAACGATTTTTCTTTAACATCAGATGGATAAACAATGCGCGTCCCCAGCATCATCACGCTTGCCGATGCGTTGCTGAATGCGAGTGAAAGCAGAAGAAGCGAAAACAGAGCGGAAAATAATTTGTATTTTGGCATGCTGATTTAAACCGCATTTAGGCGCTGCACAAGGCAGCGCCTTAAATAATATTACAGGTAAGTCACGGCAAACTGCGCCTGTGCTTCAACGTTACCTGCAGTAGCAACACCTGTCGCAAAATAGCGAGCGGTCAGGTCATAAGTCGCGGAAAGATTGCTACCGCCGACAGACTGTTTGGCTGTTTCAACTTTATTATTTACAAAGTTCAGCTCAGTTGTGCCTTCCAACAGTTGGATCGCAACATTGGTTGCCGGAGCAGTAGTGGCGGTATTTTTCAGATTCTGGCCATCAATGTTATTCGCAACGAAAACAATGCCGGCACTGGTTAATTGCGGGCCGCAACCGGAAAGGGTCACGGTGAAAGGCGTATCTCCGGCCGTTGAGCCAGAGCTGGCGAGTTGGCTATTACTCACCGTAGGTAAAAGTACAACTGGAGAAGTTGAGTTACCATCGATATCAATATTACAAGTTTGTTCGCTCACTTCGCCCATAAAACGTACTGTATTATTTGCGGTAGCAGCAAAAGCTGAGCTACTTAAACCAAGAGCAAAAATAGTGGCTGCCGTACAAAAGCTTTTCATCCTGAACATAAATCACCTCATGTTTATTTAGCGCAAAAAAAATGATTGACTTAATCTCAATCACGATAATTCCTATTCAAAGTACAACGATATAAAGCGTCATGTAAAGACGTGAACACCTACGTAAAAATGAAATGAGCTTATTAATATAGGAATAGCAAATAACACATCCAGGAACATTCGCGAAAATAATAGAAAAAGTGATCAATCAATTAAAAAACAGCAAGTTAATAAAAATCCAAAACCTTTAAAATGCGAGAAGACAACGTCTAAAATTTAATTAATCAGGCTTTAAATAAGAAATAGATCCGTTTAAAAATTAGAAAACGATAGATTTTCAAAATATTATGGACGGGAAGGGTTAAGTAATATAAATGCGTCTTAACCTTTCCCAATGTTATGTGCAGTGAAAAGTGGAAATACAATTAATTTTGCTCTGCCACCAAAATTGCTTGCGTATCTGGCTCCAGCGCTTTGAAGATATGTTCCCGATCGCCGGGGTAACAAATGTAATCCCCTTCGTTTAGCTCCTCGGGCGCGTCTGTCAGCCCAACCAGCGCACGACCTTGTGTCACAATAATGTGCTCGACTGAGCCAGCGGGATGCGGCTGCGAGACACGATCCGCGCCGGGCTGCGTCAGCAGAAGATAGATGTCGCGCCGCGCGCCGGGTGGGCAGGAAGCCAGTAATATGGCCTGATAATGCGCCAGTTCGGCGACGACTTTGGTCCCTTCCCCACGGCGGATCACCTGGGTTTTAGCTTTTTGTGGCTCCAGCAGTCGGGCAAAGGGAATATCCAATGCGACGCACAACGCCCACAGGGTTTCCAAACTAGGATTACCGTTTCCGGCTTCCAGCTGAGACAGCGTGGATTTCGCGATACCGGCGCGACGGGCAATTTCTGCCAATGAAAGACCGGTTCGCTGGCGTTCACGCACCAGGCTTTTGGCGATGATGCTGATGGGCTGTGTCATACACGACCTCAGTGTTCATTTAATCGAACAATACGTTCGTCTTGTAAAACGGCTTAGATGTGTTCATTATAATGGATACATGTTCGATATGGCGAAAAAGAGATGTTTAAACGACACTTCGCGTCCCTTGGGGGCGACACCATAAAAGCAATTTTCCTTGTTTGTCTGGCCGTCGGTGTTGTTGCCGTTTCGTATGGATCGCTAGCAATGGCTTACGGCTTCCCACTTTGGGTTCCGCTTGCGCTCTCGATGCTGGTGCTGGCTGGCGCCTCCGAATTTATGTTTATCGGCATTGTCGCCAGCGGCGGCAATCCACTGGCGGCGGCGGTTGCCGGGCTGTTAGTGAACGCTCGCCATGTGCCGTTTGGCGTGACGGTGCGTGAACTAGTCGGTACGCGCGCCGTCAGTTTGCTGGGCTGCCACATTATGAACGACGAAAGCGTAGTGTTCGGGTTATCGCAACCCACACCAGAACAACGCAAAGCCGCCTACTGGCTATGCGGATTGGGCGTTGCGCTATTGTGGCCCGCCGGTGTGCTGATCGGCGCATCGGTTGGCAAACTGCTCCCCGCACCAGAAACCATCGGGTTAGATGCCGTTTTCCCGGCTATTTTGCTGGCGCTGGTATTACCGGCACTGAAAAAGCGAACCACATTCGTGCGCGCGTCGAGCGGCGCGGTGTTGTCGCTTGCCGCTGTGCCGTTTGCGCCGGTGGGCTTGCCGGTGCTGCTTTCATTACTGGGTTTACTGACGAGGAAGAAATAATGGCCAGTGTTGCGCTTACTGTCGGCGGCATCGCCATCCTTTCCATCGGCACTTACTTAATGCGCTTCGGCGGCGCGAAACTGGGTAGCCGGTTGGCGCTGTCTGAGCGCTCACAAGCGCTGCTGTCCGATGCGGCAACAACCTTACTGTTTGCGGTCGCGCTGGCGTCCATGTTGTATGAGGGCGATCATTTCGCCGGAATGGCGCGGGTGTTGGGCGTCGCTTTCGCGCTATTTCTCGCCTGGCGGAAGATGCCACTGATTGTGGTGATTCTCTCTGCGGCGCTGGTCACGGCGCTGCTGCGCCTGGCGGGGCTTCATTAAGAAGGCACAAAAAAAGCGCCCGAGGGCGCTCTTTCGACAGTACTGCGTGGCTTATTTGGTCAGTTCAGCCGTCATATGAACTTGGTTGCCGTTATAGGCTTCGGTGATCTGGTAAGAAGAAGCACCCGCCTGCTGAGCCTGCGCGGCGATTTTTGCTTCAGCACCGCTGAGCGTAGTGTCGGTTGCGGTTACAGACTGTGCAGCGAAAGTACCGAAAGACGTAGCGAGAGCGATAACTGCAACAAAAGTTTTGATGTTTTTCATGATATAAACCCTTACGTTAATTTGTTTGAGCGAGGCGCTGTGCCTCAATGAGATAAATAGTAGACCTCATTACTCACAACAAAAAGCGGAAGGATTTGCTGTCATCTTTCAAAATTTTTGATTGTTTTATAAACCGATTAAACGCTGCGGATGAGTATAGATTGTCGCCCTGCCCGGTTTGCAAAAGCCCACCAGCGTCAGGTTGCAGCGCTGCGCCACTTCCACCGCCAGCGTTGTCGCCGCAGAGACCGCAAACAGGATCTCAACGCCGCACATGGCAGACTTTTGCACCATCTCATAACTGGCGCGGCTGGAAACCAGCACCACCCCGGACGACCAGTTTTCCCTTTCCCGCGCGCGATGCCCCAGCAATTTATCCAGTGCGACATGGCGGCCAACGTCTTCATGCCCGCCCACCAGCTCGCCAGAAGGCAACATCCAGGCGGCAGCGTGAGTGCAGCCGGTTAATTGGCCGACGGGTTGAAAGTCGGTTAAATGCGCCAGCCCGCTATCCAAAGACGCCAAATCAAAGGTCTGGGTGAAGGGCAGCGGCGCGATCGGTTTACCGATATCATCAAGCTGCTCGACACCGCACACCCCGCAGCCGGTGCGTCCGGCTAGCGCGCGTCGGCGCTCTTTCAGCCCCATAAAGCGGCGGCTGGAAAGCTCGATCTGCACCTCTAACCCGTTACAGGATGGCACCACGTCCATGCCATAAATTTCGGAAGGGTTTTCGATAATCCCTTCGGATAAGGAGAAGCCGATCGCAAAGTCTTCGAGATCTTTGGGCGACACCATCATCACCACATGCGAAATGCCGTTATAGACCAGCGCAACGGGAACCTCTTCCGCCAGCATGTCCGGCTGCGCCTGCTGCAAATCATCGCGTTTCCACAGCGAGACCTGACGCGCGCCTGTGACCGATGTTGCATTTTTGTGCTTTTTAGTGTGCAAATTGTTCACTTTGTCTTAACCACCTTCGAACAAGCTTACCAACATTGTGGTATCCTCAGCGCATATCCGTCGGGAAAAGAGGGATAATTAGCAATTCTGAACCTTTGCGAAAATCACCGCAAAGAAAAAAAAGATAAGAGTAATGTCAACCCAGGAGCAAACCATGCAGGTCAGCAGAAGGCAGTTCTTTAAGATCTGCGCTGGCGGTATGGCAGGTACAACGGCTGCAGCATTGGGCTTTGCCCCAAACATCGCGCTGGCGGAAACTCGGCAATATAAATTGCTGCGTACCCGCGAAACCCGTAATACCTGCACATATTGTTCTGTCGGCTGTGGGCTATTGATGTATAGCCTCGGCGACGGTGCAAAAAACGCCAAAGCGTCAATCTTCCATATCGAAGGCGATCCGGACCATCCGGTAAGCCGTGGGGCGCTCTGCCCGAAAGGCGCGGGTCTGGTGGATTTCATCCACTCCGAAAGCCGTCTCAAATACCCGGAATATCGCGCGCCAGGTTCCGATAAGTGGCAACGCATCACGTGGGATGATGCTTTTGATCGCATCGCCAAATTGATGAAAGCCGATCGCGACGCCAACTATATCGCGCAGAACGCCGAAGGTACCACCGTCAACCGCTGGCTGAGCACCGGGATGCTGTGCGCATCCGCTTCCAGTAATGAAACCGGCTACTTAACGCAAAAATTTACCCGCGCACTCGGCATGTTAGCCGTCGACAACCAGGCGCGTGTCTGACACGGACCAACGGTAGCAAGTCTTGCTCCAACGTTTGGTCGCGGTGCGATGACCAACCACTGGGTCGACATGAAAAACGCCAACCTTATCATTGTGATGGGGGGGAACGCGGCAGAAGCGCATCCGGTGGGATTCCGCTGGGCGATGGAAGCCAAGATCCATAATGGCGCGAAGCTGATTGTTATCGATCCGCGCTTTACGCGTACCGCCTCTGTTGCGGATTTTTATACGCCGATTCGTTCCGGTACTGACATTGCCTTCCTGTCAGGCGTGTTGCTGTACCTGATGACCAACGAAAAATACAACCGCGAATACACCGAGGCCTACACCAACGCCAGCCTAATCGTGCGTGAAGATTTTGGCTTCGACGATGGCCTGTTCACCGGCTATGACGCGGATAAACGTAAATACGACAAAACCAGCTGGAACTACGAACTGGATGAGAAAGGTTTCGCCAAACGCGACACCACGCTCAGCCATCCGCGCTGCGTGTGGAACCTGCTGAAAGAGCACGTTTCACGCTATACGCCGGACGTAGTGGAAAACATCTGCGGGACGCCAAAAGCGGATTTCCTGAAGGTGTGCGAATACATCGCCGAAACCAGTGTGCATGATAAAACCGCCTCGTTCCTTTATGCACTGGGTTGGACGCAGCACTCTGTTGGCGCGCAAAACATTCGCACCATGGCAATGATCCAGTTGCTGCTCGGCAATATGGGAATGGCAGGCGGCGGCGTGAACGCCCTGCGCGGTCACTCCAACATTCAGGGGCTGACGGATCTTGGCCTGCTGTCGCAAAGCCTGCCGGGCTATATGACGCTGCCAAGCGAAAAACAGACCGACCTCCAGACATACCTTGCCGCCAACACGCCAAAACCGCTGCTGGAAGGCCAGGTGAACTACTGGGGTAACTATCCGAAATTCTTCGTTTCGATGATGAAAGCCTTCTTTGGTGACAAAGCGACGGCGGAGAACAGCTGGGGCTTTGACTGGCTGCCGAAGTGGGACAAAGGTTACGACGTTTTGCAGTACTTCGACATGATGTACAAAGGTCAGGTGAACGGTTATCTGTGCCAGGGCTTTAATCCGGTGGCGTCGTTCCCGAACAAAAACAAGGTAGTTGCCGCGCTGTCGAAGCTGAAATTCCTTGTCACCATCGATCCGCTGAACACTGAAACCTCAACGTTCTGGCAGAACCACGGCGAGCAGAATGATGTCGATCCGTCGACAATCCAGACCGAAGTGTTCCGTCTGCCTTCTACCTGCTTCGCCGAAGAGAACGGTTCAATCGTTAACTCCGGTCGCTGGTTGCAGTGGCACTGGAAAGGCGCGGATGGTCCGGGCGAAGCGGTAACCGATGGCGAAATCCTCGCCGGTATCTTTACGCGCCTGCGTAAGATGTATGCCGAAGAGGGTGGCGCGTGTCCGGAACAGGTGCTGAATATGACCTGGAACTACTCCACGCCGCATGAACCGGCTTCCGAAGAAGTGGCGATGGAGAGCAACGGCAAAGCGCTGGCGGATATTACCGACCCGGCAACGGGCGCGGTGATCGTCAAAAAAGGCCAGCAGCTGAGTTCGTTCGCGCAGCTGCGTGATGACGGCACAACCTCCAGTGGTTGCTGGATTTTCGCCGGTAGCTGGACGCCGGAAGGCAACCAGATGGCGCGCCGTGATAACTCTGACCCGTCGGGCCTCGGCAATACGCTAGGCTGGGCATGGGCGTGGCCGCTCAACCGCCGCATTCTTTACAACCGCGCGTCGGCGGATCCGCAGGGTAAACCGTGGGATGCCAAACGCCAGTTGCTGAAATGGGACGGCGCGAAATGGGGCGGCGTGGATATTCCGGACTACAGCACCGCCGCACCTGGCAGTGAAGTGGGGCCGTTTATCATGCAACCTGAAGGTCTGGGCCGCCTGTTTGCCCTCGATAAGATGGCGGAAGGGCCGTTCCCGGAACACTACGAGCCGTTTGAAACGCCGCTGGGGACTAACCCGCTGCATCCGAATGTTATCTCGAACCCGGCCGCCCGTGTCTTTAAAGACGACATGGACGCGATGGGCAAAGCGGATAAGTTCCCGTATGTCGGTACCACGTACCGCCTGACCGAGCATTTCCACTACTGGACCAAGCACGCGCTGCTTAACGCCATCGCGCAGCCGGAACAGTTTGTGGAGATCGGTGAAAAACTGGCGGGCAAGCTGGGCATTGTTCAGGGCGACACCGTGCGCGTCTCCTCCAACCGAGGCTATATCAAAGCCAAGGCGGTGGTGACCAAACGTATTCGCACGCTGAAAGTGGACGGCAAAGATATCGATACTATCGGCATTCCTATTCACTGGGGTTATGAAGGTGTGGCGAAGAAAGGCTTTATCGCTAACACGCTGACGCCGTTTGTCGGTGATGCGAATACCCAAACGCCAGAGTTTAAGGCGTTCCTGGTGAACGTGGAAAAGGTGTAACGGAGACGACTTATGGCTTATCAATCGCAAGACATCATCCGTCGTTCCGCGACTAACGGTTTCACTCCCGCGCCACAGGCGCGGGATCACCAGCAGGAAGTGGCGAAGCTTATCGACGTCACCACCTGTATTGGCTGTAAAGCCTGTCAGGTGGCCTGTTCTGAGTGGAACGACATTCGTGATGAAGTGGGGCATAACGTCGGGGTATATGACAACCCGGCGGATTTGACCGCGAAATCATGGACGGTTATGCGTTTCTCGGAAGTAGAGCAGAACGACAAACTGGAGTGGCTGATCCGTAAAGATGGCTGCATGCACTGCGCCGATCCTGGCTGCCTGAAAGCATGTCCGTCAGAAGGGGCTATCATTCAGTATGCCAACGGCATTGTCGACTTCCAGTCTGAGCAGTGCATTGGCTGCGGTTACTGCATCGCCGGGTGTCCGTTCGATGTGCCGCGTCTGAATCCGGAAGACAACCGCGTCTACAAATGTACGCTGTGCGTCGACCGCGTTACCGTGGGCCAGGAACCGGCTTGTGTGAAAACCTGCCCGACCGGCGCTATCCACTTTGGCTCCAAAGAGGATATGAAAACGTTGGCCGGCGAGCGTGTAGAAGAGCTGAAAACCCGCGGTTACGATAACGCAGGTCTGTACGATCCGGCGGGCGTTGGCGGTACGCACGTAATGTATGTGCTGCATCATGCCGACAAGCCGAATCTGTATCACGGCCTGCCGGAAAACCCGCAGATCAGCGCAACCGTGAAGTTCTGGAAAGGTATCTGGAAACCTCTTGCGGCGGTCGGCTTTGCTGCGACCTTCGCTGCCAGCATCTTCCACTATGTCGGTGTCGGTCCGAACCGCGCAGAAGAGGAAGACGATAATCTGCATGAAGAGAAAGACGAGGTGCGCAAATGAAAAGACGTGACACCATCGTGCGCTACACGGCTCCCGAGCGCATCAACCACTGGGTCACCGCCTTCTGCTTCGTGCTGGCGTCGGTGAGCGGGCTGGGGTTTTTCTTCCCCTCCTTCAATTGGTTGATGAACATTCTGGGGACGCCGCAGCTGGCGCGCATTCTCCATCCGTTTGTCGGCGTGGTCATGTTCGCGTCATTTATAATCATGTTTTTCCGCTATTGGCACCATAACCTCATCAATAGGGATGATATCTTTTGGGCGAAGAATATTCGTAAGATCGTCGTCAATGAGGAAGTGGGCGACACCGGGCGCTATAATTTCGGTCAGAAGTGTGTGTTCTGGGCGGCGATTATTTTCCTGGTGTTGTTGCTGGCAAGCGGCGTGGTTATCTGGCGTCCTTACTTCGCCCCCGCATTTCCGATTCCGGTGATCCGATTAGCGTTGATGGTGCATTCATTTGCCGCAGTCGCGTTAATTGTGGTTATCATGGTGCATATTTACGCCGCCTTGTGGGTGAAAGGCACCATAACTGCAATGGTGGAAGGCTGGGTTACCAGCACGTGGGCCAAAAAGCATCATCCGCGCTGGTACCGAGAAGTTCGCAAGACAACGGAAAAATCGACTGAATGAGTATTCGCATAATCCCGCAAGATGAGCTGGAGAAGAGCGATAAACGCACGGCGGAAGTGATTCCGCCGTTATTATTCCCCAGACTGAAAAATCTCTATAACCGTCGCGCAGAGCGTTTGCGTGAGCTTGCAGAGAGTAACCCGCTGGGTGATTACCTGCGTTTCGCTGCGCTTATCGCCCATGCCCAGGAAGTGGTGCTGTATGACCACCCTTTGCAGCTCGACCTGACGGCGCGCATCAAAAAAGCCGCCGAACAGGGCAAACCGCCGCTGGACATTCACGTGCTGCCGCGCGATACGCACTGGCATAAGCTGCTGCATTCGCTGATCGCCGAGCTGAAGCCGGAGATGAGCGGCCCGGCGCTGGCGGTGATCGAGAACCTGGAAAAAGCCTCCGCACAGGAGCTGGAAGCGATGGCAAGCGCGCTGTTTGCCGCGGATTTCGGCGCGGTCAGCAGTGATAAAGCCCCGTTTATCTGGGCGGCGTTGTCACTCTACTGGGCGCAAATGGCAAGCTTAATCCCAGGGAAAGCGCGTGCTGAATATGGCGAACAACGCCAGTTTTGCCCGGTATGCGGTTCTATGCCGGTCTCCAGTATGGTGCATATCGGGACCACTCAAGGGCTGCGCTATTTGCACTGCAACCTGTGTGAAACCGAATGGCACGTGGTGCGCGTTAAATGCAGCAATTGCGAGCAAACGCGCGATCTGCATTACTGGTCGCTCGACAACGAGCAGGCGGCAATCAAAGCGGAAAGCTGCGGCGATTGCGGCACTTACCTGAAGATTCTCTATCAGGAAAAAGACCCGAACGTTGAGCCAGTGGCCGATGATTTAGCCTCGCTGATCCTCGATGCCCGCATGGAGCAAGAAGGATTCGCCCGTAGCTCGATCAATCCGTTCTTATTCCCTGGCGAAGGGGAATAAGAACGCCAACCCTTGCCGCGTTTGGCAGGGGTTTCCCCACTCCTTTGCCGTCGTTATCTCACCGCAAAATCCTTTTTATCTGGCACACATTGTCAAAAACCTGCCGTTCCCATTTCGCGAAAACCAGGCTATAACAACTGGATATTTATACAGACAAGGGAATGCAAAATGGCACTGGAAAACGGTATCGCCGGGCTGGTAAAAGCGTTTATCGCCGCAGGTCGTCCATCGGCTCGCGCAGCGAGTATTGATGACCGACGCGCCGGTTATCTCGCCAGCACGGGGTTAGCCGGGGAAACGGAACCCCGTGTTCAGGTGGAAGATTTCACGCTGGAAGGTCAGGCATTTCGTCTATTTTCGCCGCAAAACGCCAGCGGTTGCCTGCCAACGCTTATCTACTACCACGGCGGCTGCTTTGTGAGCGGCAGTTTTGAAACCCATGACAACCAATTGCGCCAACTCGCCTTTTACAGCGGCTGCCGGGTGATCGCCGTGCAGTATCGGCTTGCGCCGGAACATTGCTGGCCCGCCGCGCATGATGATGCGCAAAACGGCGCCGATCTGCTGTGGAAAAATGCTGAAAAGCTCGGCATCGACCGACAACGTATCACATTGGCAGGCGATAGCGCAGGCGGGCATCTGGCGCTGGTGACAGCGCTACGCTTGAAAACAGCAGGAATCTGGCAACCCGCGCAACTGGTGCTTGTCTACCCAATGCTTGACGCGACCGCCTATTTCGACAGCTATGCCTTCAACGGTTCCGATTATGTGATCACGCGTGACGCATTACTCTCTGGCTATGAGTTCTATCTCGGTGATACCGATCGCTTGCTGCCGGATGTCAGCCCACTGTGGCGCGATGATTTTGCTGGCCTGCCGCCGGTGCACATTATTACGGCGGAGTTTGATCCGCTTTGTGATGAGGGCGAGGCCCTGCATCAGCATATGACCGAGCAGGGCGTTGCCTGCACGTGTTCACGTTATTTGGGCGTGATTCACGGCTTCTTCCAGCTTGCAGGGATCAGCCAGACGGCGCAGGACGTGATTAAAGATGTCGCCGCGCGCGTCGCCAGGGCATAACTAAGCGCCTGTAGAAACAGGCGCTTAGTTGGTTACTCTTCTTCGTTGCCGCCCTCTTCATACGGGCCGAAAGGTTTCGCGGGCAGGACGATATAAATCCCTTCGAAAATCGCGCCGTGCGTGTCGTTGCCGAACAATTCAACCTGAAGCTGTACGCGTGCTTTGCGCCCGCGAGCAAGGCGGTCGAGATCGCCGCTAAGAGAACCGAGATCGGCAATCGCGCTCGGTTTACCGCTGATCGGCGTGCTGTAGCGGATATGCGCATCGGCCAGAATAATGGTGCCGCCAAGATGGCGCTCACGCAGCATCAGCCAGATCAGCCCCCAGCCAGTCAGCGTCGCCAGCGAAAACAGGCTACCGGCAAACAGTGTATGGTGCGGGTTCTGGTTGCCGACTTCCGGCATGGTGGTAATAAACTTCTGCCCGGTGTACTGCTGAATGCGCACGCCCATCTTTTCGCTGAGCGGAATATGCTGATACCAGGCCTGTTGCAACTGCCCGCACCAATCGCCGCGATGGAGAATATCGTCCAGTGACGCAATGGGTTTAATCATCAAAAAGTGGCGTATTGGCGTGGTTTGCGGCGCGGTGATTTCGCCTTCGTTGATAAATCCAAGCTTGGCGAAAAACGCCACCGCATCTTCGCGGGCGCTACAGGTTACGCGTTTTACGCCTTCCTGGCGGGCAACGGATTCCAGCGTCATCGCCATCAATGTGCCCAGACCTTTATCCTGCACGGAAGGGTGCACCGCCATAAAACGGATCGAACCTTCGTTATCCGCATTGATATACAGCCGCCCTACCGCCACGAGGTTGCCTTCTTCATCAACGACCATCTGATGATGGGCAAACGCATCCCAGGCATCGCGCTCGGAGCCCTGGGGTTGATGCAGCGGTTTACGCAGCATTTCCCAGCGGAACTGGTAATAGAGATCTAACTCTTCTGCCGTTTGCGGTACGCGAAGGTGATACATAGCTGCATTCTCTCTTGTGACCCGGGGCCACGCCGCAAGCTGGCTCATACCTGCAACCAGAATGTGACGGGGCCGTCGTTGACCAGCGAAACTTGCATATCAGCAGCGAATCGCCCGGTTTGCGTTTCCATCTGCTGGCTGCGGCAACGTTCGACAAAATAGTTGTACAGGGCTTCGGCGTGTTCCGGGGCGGCACCTCGTGAAAACCCCGGACGCATGCCGCGCCCTGTATCCGCAGCCAGCGTGAATTGCGACACCACCAGCACGCTGCCACCAGCCTGCTGGACATTAAGGTTCATCTTTCCTTCGGCGTCGCTAAAAATACGGTACCCCAGTACGCGTTCGCACAGGCGGTTCGCTTTTTGTTCATCGTCATCCTTTTCGACCCCTAACAACACCAAAAGTCCTGGGCCGATTTCACCCGTCACTTCCCCCGCCACGCTTACGCTCGCACGGGAAACGCGTTGAATTAATGCAATCATGGTTGGTTTACGTCTTCTTGTTGTGTTGTTTTTTTGAGTTTTCGGTATTCGCCGAGAGTGACAGTTATTTCAGCGCCAAGCAAGACGATACACCAGGTCCAATAGACCCAGAGAAACAAAATGGGGATGACAGCCAGCACGCCATAAATCAGCTGGTAAGACGGGAACATGGTGATATATAAAGCAAAACCTTTCTTCCCGAGTTCGAACAATACCGCAGCGACAAACGCGCCAAGCACGGCGTCGCGATTGGGAACCCGCGTGGTGGGCACGATGCTGTATAGCAACCAAAACGAGAGCCAGGATAGGATCAGCGGGAAAATCCGCAGCACATCGTCGATCACGCTGTTTAACTCGCTGGCCCAGCGCAACGACAACAAATAGGAACTGATTGCCAGGCTTGCGCCAGCTAACAGCGGCCCGAGCGTCAGAATCATCCAGTAAACGGCAAACGAATAAACGTGGGGGCGAACGCGGGTGCTGCGCCAGATGGTGTTCAATGCGCTGTCGATGGAGTACATCAACAGTAATGACGTCACCACCAGCCCGCAAGCCCCGACCGCCGTCATTTTTGTCGAGTTTGCGACGAATTGTTCAATGTAGTTCTGGATGACATCCCCGGTAGTAGGAATGAAATTGGCGAAGATAAAGTGACGCAACTGAATGCTGATGTCCGAAAACATCGGAAAAACAGCGAACAGGGCGAATACCACGGCGATCAGCGGCACCAGCGAGAGTAAGGAGACGTAGGCGAGGTTACCCGCCAACGTCGTCATGTTGTCGTCGTTAATATGCTGCCAAAGGAGTTTCAACCACGCACGCAGCGAGCGCGTATGGTCGTTCGCTCTGTGCTGTACGTTTTTTAGCATAACTGCTTCGAAAAATAGTCGGGGATGGTCGCTTTGCTGGTCACCAGAATCGCAGTGATTCCGAGCTGTTCGGCACCGGCGATATTATCAGCATTGTCGTCGAAAAAGACGGTATCGCCGACAGAAAAACCCTCAAGTGCGATAACTTGCTGATAAATTCGCGACTCCGGTTTGCGCATTCCCATCTCCTGCGAAAGGTAGATGTTATCAGCGGCGACATGCACTTCAGGATATTGTTCCGGCCAATAAGTCGTATGCAGACGGTTGGTATTCGACAGCACGACCACGCGGTGTCCTTGCTCGCGCAGTTTCTGCATGATGTCGATAACCTCCGGGCGCAGCGCAACAAATACTGCCTGCCAGCCCGTGGAAAATTGCTCATAGCTCAGCGGCAGATCCATCTCTTCACACAGCGCTTTTGCGAACTCTTCATCACTGATTTCACCGCGTTCATGCTGGTGAAATGGCTCCCCCATGTTAAAACTCTGCTTTAGGGTCGCCAGCGGCACACGACTAAAATCACTCCAGGCACCCAGTACCCGGTTAAAGTCGATGTCGACAATCACGTTACCTAAATCAAAGATATAGAGCATTTCTCTCTCCTTGCCTGCCATGGAAAGTTAACTGTAGCGGGAAAGTGCTGAATTGAATAGTTCACCACTACGCGTACAGAAAATACAGGCATAAAAAAAGCCGCTGAAAATCAGCGGCTTCTTGGCAGAGAAAGGAAGATTACTCTTCTTTCGTACCACGACTTGCGCGTTTACGATCGTTCTCGGTCAGGTGACGTTTACGAATACGAATGGACTGAGGCGTTACCTCTACCAGTTCGTCGTCATCGATGAACTCCAGAGCTTGCTCCAGGGTCATCTTCACTGGCGGAACCAGAACCGTTGCTTCGTCCGTACCGGACGCACGCATGTTGGTCAGTTTTTTACCGGTCAGGCAGTTTACAGTCAGGTCGTTAGAACGGCTGTGAATACCGATAATCTGGCCTTCGTAAACTTCTGCACCGTGACCCAAGAACAGCTTACCGCGATCCTGCAGGCTGAACAGCGCAAACGCGACAGCTTTACCCTGACCGTTGGAGATCAGTACGCCGTTGTTGCGCTGGCCAACTTCGCCCGGACGAACATCGTCGTAGTGGCTGAAGGTGGAGTAGAGCAGGCCGGTACCGGAAGTCATGGTCATGAACTCAGAACGGAAGCCGATCAGGCCACGGCTTGGGATCACGTAGTCGAGACGTACGCGGCCTTTGCCATCTGGATTCATGTTTTTCAGGTCGCCTTTACGCTCACCCAGAGCCTGCATGACAGAACCCTGATGCTGCTCTTCAACATCCAGCGTTACGTTCTCGAACGGCTCTTGTTTGCGGCCGTCGATTTCGCGGAAGATAACTTTCGGACGGGAAACCGCCATTTCGAAACCTTCACGACGCATGTTTTCGATCAGAACAGACAGGTGCAGCTCACCACGACCGGAAACGCGGAACGCATCAGCGTCTTCGGTTTCTTCAACGCGCAGTGCAACGTTGTGCACCAGCTCTTTGTTCAGGCGGTCAAGGATCTGACGAGAGGTAACGTATTTACCTTCTTTGCCACAGAACGGAGAGGTGTTGACGTTGAAGAACATGGTTACGGTCGGCTCATCAACAGACAGCGCCGGCAGCGCTTCAACATTTTGCGGATCGCAAATGGTGTCAGAGATGTTCAGCTCGCCCAGGCCGGTAATCGCGATGATGTCGCCAGCTTCGGCGAGATCGGTATCGATACGCTCCAGACCCAGGTGACCCAGCACTTTACCGACTTTACCGTTGCGGGTTTTGCCTTCGCTATCAATGATAGTGACCTGCTGGTTCGGCTTCACTTTACCGCGTTTGATACGGCCAATGCCGATTACACCAACGTAGTTGTTGTAATCGAGCTGAGAGATCTGCATCTGCAGCGGGCCGTCGAGATCAACGTCCGGAGCCGGTACGTGGTCGACAATCGCCTGATACAGCGGGGTCATGTCTTCCGCCATATCTTCGTGGTCCAGACCCGCGATACCGTTCAGCGCAGAAGCGTAAACGATCGGGAAGTCCAGTTGCTCATCGGTCGCGTCGAGGTTAACGAACAGGTCGAATACCTGATCGACAACCCAGTCAGGACGCGCGCCAGGACGGTCAACTTTGTTGATTACCACAATCGGTTTCAGGCCATGGGCAAATGCTTTTTTGGTCACGAAGCGCGTTTGCGGCATTGGGCCGTCAAATGCGTCAACCACCAGCAGCACGGAATCGACCATGGACATTACACGCTCAACTTCACCACCGAAGTCGGCGTGCCCCGGGGTATCAACGATGTTGATACGATAATCATTCCATTTGATAGCGGTGTTTTTAGCGAGGATGGTAATCCCACGCTCTTTCTCCAAATCGTTGGAGTCCATCACACGCTCTTGAGTTTCAGCACGTTCGTCGAACGTACCGGATTGCTGCAGCAGCTTGTCAACCAGGGTCGTTTTACCGTGGTCAACGTGAGCAATGATGGCGATGTTACGCAGATTTTCGATCACAACTTTGCCTCAGGCATTAGAAATAGCGCGTTATTGTACACGTATTAATCGAAGGACTAAACAGGATCACAAACATCCTCCGCAAACAAGTATTGCAGAGTTGCTTTGTGATCGCTTTCACGGAGCGTGAAAAGGGGCAATTAACGAAAATTGCACCAATACGGTGCTCTATGTTCACATAAAAGCACTATATTGGTGCAACATGACCATCATGGTGCAGCCCTTTTGCACTATGCCGAGCATAATAACGCCTTTTTAGGGCGATTTAAAAGTTGGCATAGATTTCGCTTTATCTATTGTACGGCAACTACGCCAGGTTTACGTAATATTAGAAGACCTCGTTTCCACGACGACAATGACAATTCCGGGAGAGTTTAAGTATGTCCGCTGAACACGTTTTGACGATGCTGAATGAGCACGAAGTGAAGTTTGTTGATTTGCGCTTCACAGATACCAAAGGTAAAGAACAGCACGTCACTATCCCAGCTCATCAGGTAAACGCCGACTTCTTCGAAGAAGGTAAAATGTTCGATGGTTCTTCGATTGGTGGCTGGAAAGGCATCAACGAATCCGACATGGTGCTGATGCCGGACGCGACTACCGCTGTCATTGACCCGTTCTACGAAGAACCTACGCTGATCATCCGCTGCGATATCCTCGAACCTGGCACCATGCAGGGCTACGATCGTGACCCGCGCTCCATTGCTAAACGTGCAGAAGAGTACCTGCGTTCCACCGGTCTTGCTGACACCGTTCTGTTCGGGCCAGAGCCGGAGTTCTTCCTGTTTGACGACGTTCGCTTCGGCACCTCCATTTCCGGTTCCAGCGTTGCTATCGACGATATCGAAGGCGCATGGAACACTTCCACCAAATACGAAGGTGGTAACAAAGGTCACCGTCCGGCAGTTAAAGGCGGTTACTTCCCGGTTCCGCCGGTTGATTCCTCTCAGGATCTGCGTTCCACCATGTGTCTGGTGATGGAAGAGATGGGTCTGGTTGTTGAAGCTCACCACCACGAAGTGGCGACTGCGGGTCAGAACGAAGTGGCAACCCGCTTCAACACCATGACCAAAAAAGCGGACGAAATTCAGATTTACAAATATGTGGTTCACAACGTTGCGCACCGCTTCGGTAAAACCGCGACCTTTATGCCGAAACCGATGTTCGGTGATAACGGTTCCGGTATGCACTGCCACATGTCCCTGTCCAAGAACGGCACCAACCTGTTCTCTGGCGATAAATATGCTGGCCTGTCTGAAATGGCGCTGTACTACATCGGCGGCGTAATCAAACACGCGAAAGCAATCAACGCCCTGTCCAACCCGACCACCAACTCCTACAAGCGTCTGGTCCCGGGTTATGAAGCGCCGGTTATGCTGGCTTACTCTGCACGTAACCGTTCTGCTTCTATCCGTATCCCGGTGGTGGCGTCTCCGAAAGCACGTCGTATAGAAGTGCGTTTCCCGGACCCGGCTGCGAACCCGTACCTGTGCTTTGCTGCGCTGCTGATGGCAGGCCTGGATGGTATTAAAAACAAAATCCACCCGGGCGAAGCGATGGATAAAAACCTGTACGACCTGCCAGCGGAAGAAGCAAAAGAAATCCCGCAGGTTGCAGGCTCTCTGGAAGAAGCGCTCAATGCACTGGACGCTGACCGCGAGTTCCTGACCGCGGGCGGCGTGTTCACTGACGACGCTATCGATGCTTACATCGCCCTGCGTATTGAAGAGAACGACCGCGTTCGCATGACTCCGCACCCGGTAGAGTTCGAACTGTATTACAGCGTTTAATGTATTAAATACTCGGCGCATTTCTTGTCGCAGCAAGGCGGCAACTGAGTGAATCCCCGGAAGCATAGATAACTATGTGACCGGGGTGAGCGAAGGCAGCCAACACAGCAGCGGCGAGTAAGACGCCAGAGGATTTGTTGCCGTGGAACTTTTGGCCCATCCCAGGATGGGCTTTTTTCTCCACCAACGTCCTGATCTGACGCCTTAATCTATAAAAACGCTATACTGCACTAACTTGGTGCATATCTCCGGGAGACTGCTAAATGGCAAGCGGCGCGGTGCCCGATGCTGGGCAGATCCTCAATTCTTTAATCAACAGCATCCTGCTCGTTGATGACGACCTGGCGGTTCATTACGCCAACCCTGCGGCACAACAGTTGCTGGCGCAAAGCTCGCGCAAATTATTCGGCACTCCGCTCCCTGAACTGCTGAGCTACTTTTCGCTGAACATCGAATTGATGCGTGAAAGTTTGCATGCCGGTCAAGGCTTCACCGATAACGAAGTGACGCTAGTGATCGACGGGCGCTCACACATTCTTTCGCTGACGGCGCAACGCCTGCCGGACGGGCTGGTGCTGCTGGAAATGGCGCCGATGGATAACCAGCGACGTCTAAGCCAGGAGCAACTTCAGCACGCCCAGCAAGTGGCGGCGCGTGATTTAGTGCGCGGCCTGGCACATGAAATTAAAAACCCGCTTGGCGGCTTACGCGGTGCGGCGCAGCTGCTGAGCAAAGCATTGCCCGATCCGGCGCTGACGGAATACACCAAAGTGATCATTGAGCAGGCTGATCGCCTGCGCAATCTGGTGGATCGCTTGTTAGGCCCGCAACAACCGGGAATGCACGTTACCGACAGCATTCATAAAGTTGCCGAGCGCGTAGTGAATCTGGTGTCGATGGAGTTGCCGGATAATGTCACGTTTACCCGCGATTACGACCCCAGCTTGCCGGAATTTGCGCATGATCCTGACCAAATCGAGCAAGTTTTATTGAACATCGTCCGTAATGCCTTGCAGGCGTTGGGGCCGGAAGGGGGCGAAATTATTTTGCGTACCCGCACCGCTTTCCAGTTAACGCTGCACGGTGTGCGTTACCGCCTGACGGCGAGGATAGATGTGGAAGATAATGGCCCGGGCATTCCGCAAAATCTCCAGGATACGCTGTTTTATCCGATGGTGAGCGGGCGCGAAGGCGGCACCGGGCTTGGGTTATCTATCGCACGCAGCTTGATTGATCAACATTCGGGCAAAATTGAATTTACCAGTTGGCCAGGTCATACCGAATTCTCGGTATTTCTGCCTATTCGGAAGTAGAGGTGTTTATGCAACGAGGGATAGTCTGGATCGTTGATGACGATAGCTCCATCCGTTGGGTGCTTGAACGCGCGCTCACCGGGGCAGGCTTGAGTTGTACAACGTTTGAAAATGCCAATGAAGCGCTTGATGCGCTAACCACCAAAACCCCGGATGTGCTGCTTTCAGATATTCGTATGCCAGGGATGGATGGACTTGCATTATTAAAACAGATAAAGCAGCGCCATCCGATGCTTCCGGTCATCATAATGACCGCGCATTCCGATCTGGACGCGGCGGTGAGCGCTTACCAGCAAGGGGCGTTTGATTATCTGCCCAAACCTTTTGATATCGACGAGGCCGTAGCGCTGGTTGAACGTGCTATCAGCCATTATCAGGAGCAGCAGCAGCCGCGCAATGTGCAGGTTAGCGGGCCGACGACCGATATCATCGGTGAAGCGCCGGCAATGCAGGATGTGTTCCGCATTATCGGCCGTTTGTCGCGTTCGTCGATAAGCGTCCTGATTAACGGTGAATCCGGGACCGGCAAAGAACTGGTAGCGCATGCGCTGCATCGCCACAGCCCGCGGGTGAAAGCGCCGTTTATCGCGCTGAATATGGCGGCCATTCCGAAGGATTTGATCGAATCTGAATTGTTTGGCCACGAGAAAGGCGCGTTTACCGGCGCGAACACCATTCGCCAGGGCCGTTTTGAACAGGCCGATGGCGGAACCCTGTTCCTTGATGAAATCGGCGATATGCCGCTGGATGTGCAGACACGTTTGCTGCGCGTGCTGGCCGATGGTCAGTTCTATCGCGTTGGCGGCTATGCGCCGGTGAAAGTCGATGTGCGCATTATCGCCGCTACGCACCAGAACCTGGAATTACGCGTTCAGGAGGGAAAGTTCCGTGAGGACTTATTCCACCGCCTGAATGTTATCCGTGTGCATTTGCCGCCGCTGCGCGAGCGTCGGGAAGATATTCCACGTCTGGCACGCCACTTTTTACAAGTCGCCGCCCGTGAACTTGGTGTGGAAGCGAAGCAGCTGCATCCGGAAACTGAAGCCGCCTTAACTCGCTTGGCCTGGCCGGGTAACGTGCGCCAACTGGAAAACACCTGTCGCTGGTTAACAGTGATGGCAGCAGGCCAGGAAGTGCTGATTCAGGATTTACCTGGTGAGTTGTTTGAAGCTACCGTGCCAGATAGCCCAACACAAAGCCTGCCGGACAGTTGGGCAACGCTGTTGGCGCAGTGGGCGGATCGCGCGTTACGTTCCGGTCATCAAAACCTGCTTTCCGAGGCGCAACCTGAAATGGAACGCACCTTACTGACGACCGCGCTGCGCCATACGCAGGGTCACAAACAGGAAGCGGCCCGGCTACTCGGCTGGGGTCGTAACACCCTGACGCGGAAGTTGAAAGAGCTGGGAATGGAGTAAAATGCGGGCGAAATGTAAAGAATGAATCGCAATAGCAAATTGCTGTTATTTTGCGCTTTACTGTTAACCGCAGTGACGTATGATCTTGCCCGTTTACAGGGGGGGTCATCATGCTGGAATCATTAATCAACGTGGTCACGGCAGGCGCATCAGCCAGCCACACGCCGCAAACGGCCATCGCAGCGGTACTTTGCGCTGCGCTGGTTGGGCTGTTTAGTTAGCCGTTCAGGCTAGCTGATGGCGCTACGTTTATCAGGCCTACGCATCACGCTGTAGGCCTGATAGCGTCACCGCTAAATCACTCTTGAGAACTGCTGTAACCGTGCTTTCTGACGTAGATAGGCGTCGAAACACATGCAGATATTGCGAATCAACAAGCGCCCTTTCGGTGTCACCTGCAAACCCTGCTCGTTCATCGCCACCAGCCCATCGTTCACCAGCGGCGTTAACAGCCGTAAATCTTCGGCGAAGTAATCACGGAAATCGAGATCCCACGCGTTTTCGACGTCGCTGAATGCCAGGCGGAAATTGCAAATAAGCCCTTTGATCACATCGCGGCGAATGCAGTCATCACGGGTTAACGCAATACCGCGCCACAACGCATCACCACGCTCATCCACCTGCTGATAATAGTGTTTCAGCTCTTTCTGGTTTTGCGCGTAGCTGTCGCCAATCATGCTGATCGCAGAAACGCCCAGGCCAAGCAGATCGCTATCGCCCTGCGTGGTGTAGCCCTGGAAATTACGATGCAGTACGCCGTTACGCTGCGCCACTGCAAGCTCGTCGTCCGGGCGGGCAAAGTGATCCATACCGATAAACTGGTAACCAGAACCGGTCAGCGACGTGATAGTTTGCTGCAAGATATCGAGCTTTTGCTGTGCCGAGGGTAAATCCGCATCTTTGATTTTGCGCTGGGCGGCGAACAACGTTGGCAAATGCGCGTAGTTAAAGACGCTTAAACGATCCGGACTAAGCGCCGCGACGCGTTGCAGCGTAAAAGCGAAACTTTCCGGCGTCTGTTTCGGCAGACCATAAATCAGATCGATATTGGTCGAGGTAAAACCAATCTCGCGAGCGTGGTTGAGCAGAGCAAAGATAAATTCTTCATCCTGCTCGCGGTTAACCAGCCGCTGTACTTCTTTATTGAAGTCCTGTACGCCCATGCTCAAGCGGTTAAAGCCTTCGCAGCGCAGGTGATCAAGCACATCCAGTTCGATTTCGCGGGGATCGACTTCGATCGAAATTTCCGCATCAGCTCTAAATTCAAAATGGCCGCGCAGTAGCGTCATCAGGCGACTGATTTGCGCTTTATTCAGATAGGTTGGCGTACCGCCGCCCCAATGCAGCTGGCTAACGTGGCGGCCCTTAAACAGCGGCGCGCGATGGGCAATCTCTTGCTCCAGCGCATCCAGATATTGATCGGCCTTATGCTGCTGGCGGGTGACAATTTTATTGCAGCCGCAGAAATAGCAAAGCTTGTGGCAGAACGGGATATGAACATACAGCGACAGCGGGCGTTCAGGGTAACGCGCAACTGCGCGGCGAAAATCATCTTCGCCATAGGCGTCGGAAAACTCCAGCGCGGTGGGATACGACGTATAACGTGGCCCGGAATAGTTATATTTCTGGATTAGGGCCAAATCCCAGTCGATTACATGCTCAGACATTACTCACTCCTTCCGATGACACCGCTGGCGATTCCGGCGGCCCGGCCTGACCTCTTTTTTGGTCATAAGCCGGTTGCGCAGCCACACTTTGCGCCGCGACAACCGCTGTAGTTTAACGAATAACCACACCAGATAACATATAACCGGAAGGGTTATAAGCAGGACGGGAAGCCCCATAGGAAAGGATTAGTTGCCGCCTTTCAGCAGGCGCATCATATCTTCCTTACCTTCTTCTTCCTCTTCTTCGTCGTCATCGTAAGAGAGGCCGAGTTTCTGCATCAGCTCATCAATGCGGTCGAGTTTGGCATCTACCCAAGCCTGATCCTCAGCGCTCAGGGTTCCGCCCTCTTCCAGACGTTCCAGTAGCGCATCCAGGCGCTCATCCGTTTCCAGCATCTCCAACTCAGCCTGCGGTGAAAGCATAGGTTTCTCGCTCTTAGGTTTGTGCTGCTTGTTGACTGGCGTGTCTGTGACACCCAGCGGAATCGGTTTTTTACTGCCAACACGCGGGTCTTTCTGCGCTTTGCTCTTTCCGGAGCCAGATGCGTCACCGCCACCGTTCGCACGGCTACCTGAAGCATTACCACGATGCTTTTTATCACGCTTGCGGTCGCGGCCTTCCTGATTCATTTCTTCACGGGTTTTACGGCGTACTTTGCCGCGCGGAGTGGTAGACGGTTTTTTCATAATAGGAGTCTTAAGTCGTTTTTCATCAGTATAGAATTGCGGCGGAATCTAGCAGAAAGCAAGCAAAGAAAAAAGGCGACAGTGCAAACTGTCGCCTTTTTTCTTGACCCTAACCCGTAATGGGTTCTACGTTCCGTGTTCGCTATCAACGCGCCCTGTCTATCCATTAGCGTAAACGTTCCTTGTTACGGTCCCTCTTCCTTTTTAAATGTCTTCTGACATTATCTTCCTGTCCTCGCCTCCTGGCGCTCCCGACCCCTCTTTCCTTGAGTCATCCTTTCCTGACAAGCCTCCTGCCTTGGTGAGTTACTTTACGCATCTGGAAAAAACTGACAAGCAGGAATAGGCCATCGATCTATAAATTAAGAAAATTCCATAATCACAACTTATTGATTTAAGGAGAATTAGCTATTTTTCAGCCTAAAGCTTCTCTGAAAGTTCGCATAGCATAAAGGGCAGATATCTTACACGTCAGCCAGCAAAGGCTTACAGAAACAGTTTATCGCGAGAAAAACAGTCTTTTGCGTGGGTTCAGGTATAATCGCCGCACGCTTTGCAGATGGAGACGACCATTTTGACTACTTTGAATTATCAACAGACGCACTTTGTTACCAGTGCGCCTGACATTCGCCACTTGCCTGCCGACACCGGTATCGAAGTGGCATTTGCTGGCCGCTCCAACGCTGGTAAATCAAGCGCACTCAACACGCTAACGAATCAGAAGAACCTGGCGCGCACCTCAAAAACGCCAGGCCGTACGCAGCTGATTAACCTGTTCCAGGTCGCTGATGGCAAACGCCTTGTCGACCTGCCGGGTTACGGTTATGCGGAAGTCCCCGAAGAGATGAAAATCAAATGGCAGCGCGCGTTGGGCGAATATCTCGAAAAGCGCCAGTGTTTGCAGGGTTTGGTGGTGCTGATGGACATTCGCCATCCGCTTAAAGATCTCGATCAGCAGATGATCCACTGGGCAGTGGAGAGCAATATCCAGGTGCTGGTGCTGCTGACCAAAGCAGATAAGCTCGCCAGCGGCGCACGTAAAGCGCAGTTGAATATCGTGCGGGAAGCAGTGCTGGCCTTTAACGGCGAAGTACAAGTTGAAGCGTTTTCTTCATTAAAGAAACAAGGCGTGGATAAATTACGCGAGAAGCTGGATGGCTGGTTCACTTCTCTACCGCCGGTTGAAGAAACCGAAGAATAAGCCTCAGGCGCAGCACTCGCTGCGCTTTTTTCTTTCTTTCGCGCAATAAAAAACGCCCCAGTCATTACTGACTGGGGCGGCTAAATATTCAGCCAAATCCGATTACGTGAAGTAAAAGGTCTGAAAGATAGAACATCTTACCTCTGTACCCTACACGAATAACTCTACTCCCTTTTTGGATCTGGACAAAGCACTTTTTGTAATTTCTTTTCACTTTTTACATAGGGAATTCTAATGATCGTCACAAAATAGCAGCGATATGTTGCTTACTTACAGAAAACTCCCTTTCACGTCGCACACTTAGTGCGCCTGATCCCAGTTTGGCCCACTTCCGACTTCTACCAGTAACGGCACATCCAGTTTTGTACTACTTTCCATCAGCTCATGGATCTTTTTCGACACTGCCTCGACATCATCTTTATGCACTTCGAACACCAGTTCATCGTGCACCTGCATGATCATGCGTACGCGAGGTTTCTCATTTTGCAGCCAGTCATCAACGGCGATCATCGCGCGTTTGATGATATCCGCCGCGGTCCCCTGCATTGGCGCGTTGATCGCCGCGCGTTCAGCACCTGCGCGTCTGGCCGCGTTACTTGATTTGATGTCCGGAAGATAAAGACGACGCCCATCAAGGGTTTCAACATAGCCATTTTCTTTCGCCTGCGCGCGGGTCCGCTCCATATACTCCAGCACACCAGGGTAGCGTTCGAAGTAGAGATCCATATATTTTTGCGACTCTTTCCGCGGAATATTCAACTGGCGCGATAAGCCAAACGCACTCATGCCGTAAATCAGCCCAAAGTTAATCGCCTTCGCGCTGCGGCGCTGTTCATTGCTGACACTGTCCAGCGGCAAACCAAAAACTTCCGCCGCCGTCGCCCGGTGGATGTCTTTGCCTTCGGCAAACGCCGTCAGCAGGCCTTTATCACGCGAGAGGTGCGCCATAATACGCAGTTCAATTTGTGAGTAATCCGCAGAAACAATCACGTAATCTTTCGGCGCGATAAAAGCCTGGCGAATACGGCGACCTTCTTCATTACGTACCGGAATGTTTTGCAGGTTCGGATCGGTGGAGGACAAACGCCCGGTCGCCGTCACCGCCTGATGGTATGACGTATGAACGCGCCCAGTTTTCGGGTTGATCATCAGCGGCAATTTGTCGGTATACGTTGATTTGAGTTTCGCCAATCCACGGTATTCCAGAATCACTTTCGGCAATGGGTAATCCAGCGCCAGCTCTTCCAGCACCTCTTCCGACGTGGACGGCGCGCCGCCCGGCGTTTTCTTCAGCGGTTTAATACCCTGTTTTTCAAACAATATCGTTTGCAGTTGCTTGGGGGAAGAGAGGTTAAAAGGCTCGTCAGCGATCTCGTGCGCTTTTTTCTCCAGCTCCGCCAGGCGCAGCGTCAACTCTTCAGAGTGTTTATGCAGCACGGCGGGATCGATATTGACGCCGTTACGTTCAATGCGTGAAATCACCGGAACCAGCGGCATTTCGATATTCTGGAACACATTAAGCGGCCCTGCGGCTTTTTGCAGTTCTGGCCACATCGCCAGATGCAATTGCAGCGTGACATCCGCGTCTTCCGCCGCGTACTGACCGGCCTGCTCCAGCGCAATCTGGTTAAAGGTCAGCTGATTTTTGCCTTTGCCTGCAATCTCTTCAAAGGTGATGGTTTTGTGCTTCAACCAGCGCTCTGAAAGGGTGTCCATGTCGTGACGACCAACAACGCTATTTAGCGTGTAGGACTCCAGCATGGTATCGAAGGCGATTCCGCGCAGTTCAATACCATAATTTTCCAGCACACCACGATCGTATTTCAGGTTCTGCCCCACTTTGGGGGCGTTTTCGTCTTCCAGCAGCGGCTTCAACAACTCAAGCGCGCGATCGCGGGAAATTTGATCTGGTGCGTCAAGATAGTCATGCGCCACCGGCACATACGCCGCTACACCAGGCTCCGTGGCAAAGGAGAGCCCAACCAGGTTAGCGCTGATATTGTCCAGGCTGTCCGTTTCGGTATCGAAAGCAAACAGCGGCGCTTTTTTCAGCCTGGCGATCCACGCTTGCAACGTTTCTTCATCAAGGATAGTGACGTAATTTTCCGCAGAAAGTGTGGCGGCAGGAATATCGGGCTCCGCTTCCACCACGATGGTTTCCTGCGGCTTCGCGCCCGGCTTGCTTCCTTTTGCTTGCAGCCACTTGCCGGCTTCCACATCCGCCGTCCAGCGCTTGAATTCGTACTTTTTGAACAGCTCAATCAACGCTTGCGTTGCGGGCTGCTGAACTTCCAATTGCTCGCACGTCAGTTCCAGTTCAACATCCGTTTTGATAGTCGCCAGTTGATAAGAGAGATAGGCGACCTCTTTATTCTGCTCTAGCTTAGCCGCCATGGTTTTGGCACCACGGAAAGTCAGCCCGGCAATTTTATCCGGCTCAGCATACAGCGCGTCCAGACCACCGAGGCCCTGCAACAATGCCTGCGCCGTTTTCTCACCAACGCCCGGAACGCCAGGGATGTTATCCGAGGAGTCACCCATCAGCGCGAGGAAATCGATGATAAGTTCTGGCGGCACGCCATATTTGGTGACAACTTCATCTGGGCCAAGAATGGTGTTGGTCATGGTATTAATCAGCGTGATATTTGGCGTCACCAGCTGCGCCATATCTTTATCACCGGTACTGATCAGCACAGGGCGACCATTTTTATCCGCTTCACGCGCCAGCGTACCGATCACGTCATCGGCCTCAACACCGGAAACAGCCAGCAACGGCAACCCCATCGCTTTTACCATGGCGTGTAACGGCTCAATTTGCGCACGCAGGTCATCCGGCATCGGCGGGCGGTGAGATTTGTAATGTTCAAACAACTCATCACGGAACGTTTTACCCTTCGCGTCAAACACCACTGCGACATGTGTCGGCTGATACTGCAATAACAAACTACGCAGCATATTCAACACGCCGTACATTGCACCGGTGGGTTCCCCGACACTGTTGGTCAGAGGTGGAAACGCATGATAAGCGCGATAGAGGTAAGACGAGCCGTCAACAAGAATGAGTGGGTTTTCTGGGATCTGAACCATGATGTCCATGCCTGTTTATCAATTTATGGTTAAAGGATGCCACAGACAGGGGGAAAACATGAGTTTTTCCCGGTAAATGCCGGAAAAGATTTCGCGATCGTCGGGATCGCTCGCACAATCATCCTGTGGATAAGTTTGTGAATAGTTTATTTTGGGCTGGATTTTTGTGGCTTCACTTTGATCGCAGATTTATACAAATACTTTAAATTCATGTAGTTATAACAACACCAGGGATCGTTATTGTATTTTGGTGGCAATTTACTCTATGTGGATATAAGAAAAGACGATTGACTTCCCCTTCACGTACCTGGCAGCAACACTCATAAGGATTACGCTTGCAGCGACCTATTTTCTGATAAAATCTGCGCCTTGCGCTTTCGTTAGCGAGCATTTTTCGGCTAACTTTCTGAATCATATAACTATGTCGAGATTTCTTGCAGTAAGCACTCTGGTTTTGAGTGTGCTGCTAACCATTTTGGTTACCGTTGTTTGTTCCGTGCCAATTATTGTCGCCGGGATGCTAAAACTATTACTCCCGATTCCATTTCTGTGGCGTGCAATCTCAGCCTTCTGCAATTTTATGATGTATTGCTGGTGCGAAGGGCTTTCTTGGCTGTTGCATCTGAATCCCTATCTAAAATGGGACGTTGAAGGGCTGGAAGGACTGGATAATAAGAACTGGTATTTGCTGATCTGCAATCATCATAGCTGGTCAGATATCGTGGTGTTATGCGTACTGTTTCGCAAACATATTCCGATGAATAAATACTTCCTTAAGCAGCAATTGGCTTGGGTACCCTTCATTGGCCTCGCGTGCTGGGCGTTGGATATGCCCTTTATGCGGCGTTACTCCAGAAGCTACCTCATTCGCCACCCGGAACGTCGCGGCAAAGATGTTGAAACAACGCGCCGTTCATGCGAGAAGTTTCGCCATCATCCCACAACGATCGTGAATTTCGTTGAAGGCTCGCGCTTTACCGAAGATAAGCGCCATCAAACGCGTTCTCCCTTTAAGAATCTATTGCCACCCAAAGCGGCCGGCGTGGCAATGGCATTGAACGTGCTGGGTAAACAATTCGATAAGCTTCTAGATGTCACCCTGTGCTACCCGGAAAATGACCGAACCCCATTCTTCGATATGCTCAGCGGTAAGCTGACACGCATTGTCGTTCGTATCGATTTACTGCCAGTGAATGAGGAACTGCACGGGGATTATGTCAGCGACAAAAACTTTAAACGGGGCTTTCAGCAATGGCTGAATAAGCTATGGCTCGGTAAAGACGAACGCATCGACGTGATTAAAGCGCAATACAAAAACGCCGGTCAGTAACCGGCGTTATTTTTTTACTTCTTCTCAACCAGATATTTCACAGTGTCTACGTAGCTTTTCACGAAGGCATCGAGGCTACTGCCATCCATACCTTGTTGATTGACTTGGTATTTACCGTTAACGAACATTGCCGGGACGCCCTGAAGTTGCAGATCGGCAGCGGCTTTTTCTTGCTGAGCAACCAGTGATTTCACCACGAAGCTGTTCCATGCTGCGTCATACTCTTCACCTTTCACACCTGCGCTGATGAAGACATCACGGATATCAGCAACAGACTGAACGGTCTGCGTTTTTTGTACCGCTTCAAACATCGGGGAAGTGATTTTATCTTCCACACCAAGCGCCATCGCAACAGCCCAAGCCTGAGTTAGCTCTTTGCCCAGCGGCCCCAGGAACTCAACATGGTATTTGGTCATTTTGGTGCCCTGCGGCAGCTTCTGTTTCACCGCATCGGAAACATGCCATACCTGCTCAAAGTCGTAGCAGTGTGGGCAATAGAATGAGAAGAACTCAAGAACCTGAGGTTCACCCGCCACCGGCTTTTCGAGGGTAGTGAATTGTTTACCGTCGGTGATATCCGCTGCTGAGGCGCTAAAAGCCAGAATCATTCCTGCCAGCGCCAGCCAAATCTTCTTCATGGTTAACTCTCTCCGTTTAATACATGGGTGTTAATGCTAAAGGTGGTTCTTGCAGAACGTTCACCTGTTCAAGAAAAATCAGTGTTTGTCTGCGCCAGTGATCTTCACTGTTCAGCCATGGGAAGTTTTTAGGAAACGCCGGATCGTCCCAACGACGAATAAGCCACGCCAGATAGTAAACCAGGCGCATTGCACGCAGTGGCTCGATCAGACCAAGCTCAGCGGTATTGAACTCGCTAAACTCTTCATATGCCTCAACGATCATCTCCAGCTGCATGCGCTGTTCTGTTTTATCGCCATGCAGCAACATCCACAAATCCTGTACCGCTGGGCCGTTACGCGCATCGTCCAGATCGACAAACATAGGCCCATCGCGCCAGAGGATATTCCCTGCGTGACAATCACCGTGCAGGCGCAGGAGATTGAAGCGATTGTGCCATTGCGCCATAACGGCATCGATAAGCTTATCCACCGCGCGCAGAAACGCATCTTTTAAACCAGCGGGAATAAGCGCTGTGGTTTCAAAGAGCTGGCGTGGTTCAATCAAATACTCTTTTACGCCAATTTCGGGACGGCTGGAGAAGCGTTTTTTACTGCCGGTTTGATGAAGACGACCGAGATAACGACCAACCCACTCCATCTGATCGAGATTGTCCGCTTCAAACTGGCGGCCGCCAACGCTGGGGAAAATGGCGAAATGAAAATCCTGATGGGTGGGTAACGTTTGGCGATGAAAAGCGAGCGGCGCGACGACCGGAACGTCATCCTTCTGGAGATCCAGAGCAAACTCATGCTCTTCAAGGATTTGCTCTACGGACCAGCGTTGCGGACGATAAAACTTCACCACGTAACGACGTCGATCTTCATCCTGAAATTGGTAAACACGGTTTTCGTAGCTGTTGAGTGGAGTCAGGCCAGAGTCGACTCGGATCCCCTGTTCAAACAGCGCATCCATGATGGTATCCGGGTGAAGTGTCTGGAAAGTGAAGGCGTTGCAGGTCATCCTGAGATCCGAAAATACGACGAATAATTCAGGATATCATTTCGCGGCGCTTTCGGTTGCGCCGCTTACAAGCTTTTACTCTTTAATTACGCCGCGGGCGCGCAGCAGCGCGGTTTTAAAATCTTCTTCGTAATCTTTTTGAACACCCGGAATTACAGCGTCTTTCGAGGAATCACGCATTTTCAGGTGATAGATCAGAATGTCATCACTTAAATCTGCGAGTTCGCCGTCGTAACCTGACTCTTGCGCCAGTTTCTGTAAAAATTGCATTAAATTAAGTTCTGGCTCTTTCTGCCATGCGGGCTGGAGGAGTTCGATGACTTCGTTCAGGCGTTTACATTTCATGGTCGTGCTCCTTACTCTTGGTGCAGACACGTTAGCAGGGTCAATCACACAATAAAAGAGGCGATACTGGTGACGGATAGGGGTGCAGTAACTGGAGTGGTACTGGCGGGAGGAAAAGCTTCGCGCATGGGGGGCAAAGACAAGGGATTGCTGGAACTCAATGGGAAACCGCTCTGGCAACATGTTGCACAAAGGCTGGAACCGCAGGTCGCCAGCGTGATGATCAGCGCTAATCGAAATCTCGATATTTACCGTGCCAGCGGCCTAACCGTTGTGGCGGACTCGCTGGGTGATTTTCCAGGCCCATTGGCGGGAATGTTAGCAGTTCTACAGCAAAGCCACGGAGAGTGGTTTCTGTTTTGCCCGTGCGATACGCCGCATGTTCCTGCAAATCTCGTTGCGCGATTGCAGGAAAAACGCAAGCACGCTCCGGCGGTTTGGGTTCATGACGGTGAGCGGGATCATCCAGCTATTGCTCTGCTTCATCGTGATATTTTGCCGCATTTACAAGCATATCTGGCACGAGGTGAACGCAGAGTAATGGTGTTTATGCGTGAAATGGGTGGCCATTCAGTGGATTTCAGCGATGTTAAAAGCGCGTTCGCCAATGTGAACACGCCTGAAGATCTTGCTCATTGGCAGGAGAAACCATGATTCCTTTACTTGCTGTTGCTGCCTGGAGTGGAACAGGAAAAACGACACTGCTCAAAAAACTGATCCCGGTACTTTGTGCACGAGGTATCCGCCCTGGGTTAATCAAACATACCCATCATGATATGGACGTCGATAAACCCGGTAAAGACAGTTACGAGTTACGTAAGGCTGGAGCCGCACAGACGCTAGTGGCCAGTTCGCAACGCTGGGCATTGATGACTGAAACGCCGGACGAAACAGAGCTGGATCTGGCATATCTGGTCAGCCGGATGGATGAAACTAAGCTGGATTTGGTGCTCGTCGAGGGTTTTAAACATGAGCTGGTTTCAAAGATCTTGCTCTGGCGCCAGGACTGCGGGCATCAACTGAAAGAGTTAACACTGGATGAACATGTCATTGCTATTGCCAGTGATGTTGAACTGGAATTGGATGTGCTTGTGCTTGATTTGAATGATATTGAGCAGATTGCCGACTTTATTTTGCGCTGGCTTAATCAAAGCCGTTAATTTTACGGGTTCTCAGCGTTACAAAGCAAAAAACCCCAACCTTCCGGTCGGGGTTCTTCTTATTTGATGCCTGGCAGTTCCCTACTCTCGCATGGGGAGACCCCACACTACCATCGGCGCTACGGCGTTTCACTTCTGAGTTCGGCATGGGGTCAGGTGGGACCACCGCGCTGTTGCCGCCAGGCAAATTCTGTTTACCGCGCGCAGACTTCTCCTCCGCACCCGGCTTTATCTGTATCAGGCTGAAAATCTTCTCTCTCTCACACCAAAACATCTTCGGCGTTGTAAGGTTAAGCCTCACGGTTCATTAGTACCGGTTAGCTCAACGCATCGCTGCGCTTACACACCCGGCCTATCAACGTCGTCGTCTTCAACGTTCCTTCAGGAGACTTTAAGTCTCAGGGAGAACTCATCTCGGGGCAAGTTTCGTGCTTAGATGCTTTCAGCACTTATCTCTTCCGCATTTAGCTACCGGGCAGTGCCATTGGCATGACAACCCGAACACCAGTGATGCGTCCACTCCGGTCCTCTCGTACTAGGAGCAGCCCCCCTCAGTTCTCCAGCGCCCACGGCAGATAGGGACCGAACTGTCTCACGACGTTCTAAACCCAGCTCGCGTACCACTTTAAATGGCGAACAGCCATACCCTTGGGACCTACTTCAGCCCCAGGATGTGATGAGCCGACATCGAGGTGCCAAACACCGCCGTCGATATGAACTCTTGGGCGGTATCAGCCTGTTATCCCCGGAGTACCTTTTATCCGTTGAGCGATGGCCCTTCCATTCAGAACCACCGGATCACTATGACCTGCTTTCGCACCTGCTCGCGCCGTCACGCTCGCAGTCAAGCCAGCTTATGCCATTGCACTAACCTCCTGATGTCCGACCAGGATTAGCTGACCTTCGTGCTCCTCCGTTACGCTTTAGGAGGAGACCGCCCCAGTCAAACTACCCACCAGACACTGTCCGCAACCCGGTTCACGGGTCCACGTTAGAACATCAAACATTAAAGGGTGGTATTTCAAGGTCGGCTCCACGCAGACTGGCGTCCACGCTTCAAAGCCTCCCACCTATCCTACACATCAAGGCTCAGTGTTCAGTGTCAAGCTATAGTAAAGGTTCACGGGGTCTTTCCGTCTTGCCGCGGGTACACTGCATCTTCACAGCGAGTTCAATTTCACTGAGTCTCGGGTGGAGACAGCCTGGCCATCATTACGCCATTCGTGCAGGTCGGAACTTACCCGACAAGGAATTTCGCTACCTTAGGACCGTTATAGTTACGGCCGCCGTTTACCGGGGCTTCGATCAGGAGCTTCGCTTGCGCTGACCCCATCAATTAACCTTCCGGCACCGGGCAGGCGTCACACCGTATACGTCCACTTTCGTGTTTGCACAGTGCTGTGTTTTTAATAAACAGTTGCAGCCAGCTGGTATCTTCGACTGGTTTCAGCTCCGTGAGCAAGTCACTTCACCTACGCACCAGCGTGCCTTCTCCCGAAGTTACGGCACCATTTTGCCTAGTTCCTTCACCCGAGTTCTCTCAAGCGCCTTGGTATTCTCTACCTGACCACCTGTGTCGGTTTGGGGTACGATTTCGTGTTACCTGATGCTTAGAGGCTTTTCCTGGAAGCAGGGCATTTGTCACTTCAGCACCGTGGTGCCTCGTCATCACGCCTCAGTGTTAAAAACAACCGGATTTACCTGGTCGTTCCACCTGCACGCTTAAACCGGGACAACCGTCGCCCGGCCGACATAGCCTTCTCCGTCCCCCCTTCGCAGTAACACCAAGTACAGGAATATTAACCTGTTTCCCATCGACTACGCCTTTCGGCCTCGCCTTAGGGGTCGACTCACCCTGCCCCGATTAACGTTGGACAGGAACCCTTGGTCTTCCGGCGAGCGGGCTTTTCACCCGCTTTATCGTTACTTATGTCAGCATTCGCACTTCTGATACCTCCAGCATGCCTCACGACACACCTTCAACGGCTTACAGAACGCTCCCCTACCCAACAACGCATAAGCGTCGCTGCCGCAGCTTCGGTGCATGGTTTAGCCCCGTTACATCTTCCGCGCAGGCCGACTCGACCAGTGAGCTATTACGCTTTCTTTAAATGATGGCTGCTTCTAAGCCAACATCCTGGCTGTCTGGGCCTTCCCACATCGTTTCCCACTTAACCATGACTTTGGGACCTTAGCTGGCGGTCTGGGTTGTTTCCCTCTTCACGACGGACGTTAGCACCCGCCGTGTGTCTCCCGTGATAACATTCTCCGGTATTCGTAGTTTGCATCGGGTTGGTAAGCCGGGATGGCCCCCTAGCCGAAACAGTGCTCTACCCCCGGAGATGAATTCACGAGGCGCTACCTAAATAGCTTTCGGGGAGAACCAGCTATCTCCCGGTTTGATTGGCCTTTCACCCCCAGCCACAGGTCATCCGCTAATTTTTCAACATTAGTCGGTTCGGTCCTCCAGTTAGTGTTACCCAACCTTCAACCTGCCCATGGCTAGATCACCGGGTTTCGGGTCTATACCCTGCAACTTAACGCCCAGTTAAGACTCGGTTTCCCTTCGGCTCCCCTATACGGTTAACCTTGCTACAGAATATAAGTCGCTGACCCATTATACAAAAGGTACGCAGTCACCCCATTAATGAGGCTCCCACTGCTTGTACGTACACGGTTTCAGGTTCTCTTTCACTCCCCTCGCCGGGGTTCTTTTCGCCTTTCCCTCACGGTACTGGTTCACTATCGGTCAGTCAGGAGTATTTAGCCTTGGAGGATGGTCCCCCCATATTCAGACAGGATACCACGTGTCCCGCCCTACTCTTCGAGCTCACAGCATGTGCATCTTCGTGTACGGGGCTTTCACCCTGTATCGCGCGACTTTCCAGACGCTTCCACTGACACACAAACTGATTCAGGCTCTGGGCTGTTCCCCGTTCGCTCGCCGCTACTGGGGGAATCTCGGTTGATTTCTTTTCCTCGGGGTACTTAGATGTTTCAGTTCCCCCGGTTCGCTTCACAGCACTATGGATTCATGCTGTGATGATGCACCTGAGTGCACCGGGTTTCCCCATTCGGACATCGCCGGCTATAACGGTTCATATCACCTTACCGGCGCTTTTCGCAGATTAGCACGTCCTTCATCGCCTCTGACTGCCAGGGCATCCACCGTGTACGCTTAGTCGCTTAACCTCACAACCCGAAGATGTTTCTTACGCATCATCACGTTGCGAAAATTTGAGAGACTCACGGAACAGTTCGCACTGCTCCGCGTTTCAATTTTCAGCTTGATCCAGATTTTTAAAGAGCAGATATTTCAAACGTGACTTTACAAGTCAGTTTTGAAATATCAGGGCCGGTGACTTTCACTCACAAACCAGCAAGTGGCGTCCCCTGCGAGGTTCAACCTCATCAGTTAACGCGTGGCGTCCCCTAGGGGATTCGAACCCCTGTTACCGCCGTGAAAGGGCGGTGTCCTGGGCCTCTAGACGAAGGGGACACTGAAGTCTCAATCGCAAGACGCCTTGCTTTCTGCTTTTCATCAGACAATCTGTGTGGGCACTGCAGGGGCAGGTTCTTTCAGGTAAGGAGGTGATCCAACCGCAGGTTCCCCTACGGTTACCTTGTTACGACTTCACCCCAGTCATGAATCACAAAGTGGTAAGCGCCCTCCCGGAGGTTAAGCTACCTACTTCTTTTGCAACCCACTCCCATGGTGTGACGGGCGGTGTGTACAAGGCCCGGGAACGTATTCACCGTGACATTCTGATTCACGATTACTAGCGATTCCGACTTCATGGAGTCGAGTTGCAGACTCCAATCCGGACTACGACGCACTTTATGAGGTCCGCTTGCTCTCGCGAGGTCGCTTCTCTTTGTATGCGCCATTGTAGCACGTGTGTAGCCCTGGTCGTAAGGGCCATGATGACTTGACGTCATCCCCACCTTCCTCCAGTTTATCACTGGCAGTCTCCTTTGAGTTCCCGGCCGGACCGCTGGCAACAAAGGATAAGGGTTGCGCTCGTTGCGGGACTTAACCCAACATTTCACAACACGAGCTGACGACAGCCATGCAGCACCTGTCTCACAGTTCCCGAAGGCACCCCGGCATCTCTGCCAGGTTCTGTGGATGTCAAGACCAGGTAAGGTTCTTCGCGTTGCATCGAATTAAACCACATGCTCCACCGCTTGTGCGGGCCCCCGTCAATTCATTTGAGTTTTAACCTTGCGGCCGTACTCCCCAGGCGGTCGACTTAACGCGTTAGCTCCGGAAGCCACGCCTCAAGGGCACAACCTCCAAGTCGACATCGTTTACGGCGTGGACTACCAGGGTATCTAATCCTGTTTGCTCCCCACGCTTTCGCACCTGAGCGTCAGTCTTCGTCCAGGAGGCCGCCTTCGCCACCGGTATTCCTCCAGATCTCTACGCATTTCACCGCTACACCTGGAATTCTACCTCCCTCTACGAGACTCAAGCCTGCCAGTTTCGAATGCAGTTCCCAGGTTGAGCCCGGGGATTTCACATCCGACTTGACAGACCGCCTGCGTGCGCTTTACGCCCAGTAATTCCGATTAACGCTTGCACCCTCCGTATTACCGCGGCTGCTGGCACGGAGTTAGCCGGTGCTTCTTCTGCGGGTAACGTCAATGAAAATGGTTATTAACCATTTCCCCTTCCTCCCCGCTGAAAGTACTTTACAACCCGAAGGCCTTCTTCATACACGCGGCATGGCTGCATCAGGCTTGCGCCCATTGTGCAATATTCCCCACTGCTGCCTCCCGTAGGAGTCTGGACCGTGTCTCAGTTCCAGTGTGGCTGGTCATCCTCTCAGACCAGCTAGGGATCGTCGCCTAGGTGAGCCTTTACCCCACCTACTAGCTAATCCCATCTGGGCACATCTGATGGCAAGAGGCCCGAAGGTCCCCCTCTTTGGTCTTGCGACATTATGCGGTATTAGCTACCGTTTCCAGTAGTTATCCCCCTCCATCAGGCAGTTTCCCAGACTTTACTCACCCGTCCGCCACTCGTCAGCAAAGCAGCAAGCTGCTTCCTGTTACCGTCCGACTTGCATGTGTTAGGCCTGCCGCCAGCGTTCAATCTGAGCCATGATCAAACTCTTCAATTTAAGTTTGATGCTCACTGAATTAAACTTCGTAATGAATTACGTGTTCACCCGTGAGACTTGGTATTCATTTAGCGTCTTGCGACGTTCAAGAATCCATATCCCCTGAGTGCCCACACAGATTGTCTGATAAATTGTTAAAGAGCAGTGCCGCCTCGCTTTTCGCTGCGGCGCGGGGTGTGCATATTACGCTTTCCCGCCGTGAAGTCAACTGATTATTTTCAGAATTCTTCACCTGACAGGCCGGTGTGTCTGCCGTTGTGCCGTGTCAGTGGAGGCGCATTATAGGGAGTTAATTCCGGCTGACAACCCCTAAATTCAAAAAACTTTTCAACCGCCTCTTTTTTCAACAAAGCGCGGATAAAAGCGGCATAAATGGCTGGTTTCGCTGTTTTTACCACCACTAGCAGATATCGAATGGCATACTAACAAGCGATACGAAGTAAAAAGGAAGCAATAAATGTCTTTAAACGCACAACAACTCGCCGCGCAGAAGAACATCTCCTGGGTGCTGGCCGAGAAACTGGCACAGCAGATCCTGAAAGGCGAGTACTCACCGGGGAGCATTTTGCCGGGTGAGATGGAACTGGGCGAGAAGTTTGGCGTAAGCCGCACCGCCGTCAGAGAAGCGGTAAAGACATTAACAGCAAAAGGTATGGTGTTGCCCCGCCCGCGCATTGGCACCCGCGTGATGCCCAAGGGCAACTGGAACTTCCTTGATAAAGAGTTACTGTCCTGGTGGATGTGCGAAGATAACGTCCAGGAAGTCATTCAACACTTCCTGGTGATGCGCAGCAGCCTGGAGCCACAAGCCTGCCTGCTCGCCGCTACGCTGGGTAGCGCGGAGCAAAAAGCCCATCTCAATACCTTAATGGACGAGATGGTGAGCCTGAAAAAAGCGTTTAATCGCGAACGCTGGATAGAAGTGGACATGGCATGGCACGAACATATCTATGCGATGAGTGACAATCCCTTCCTTATCTCTTTCTCCATGCTCTTTCATTCGATTTACCACACCTACTTTGCCTCTATTACACAAAACGAAGTGATCAAGCTGGACCTACACCAGTCTATTGTGGACGCCATTCAGGAGAGCGACGGAAATTCCGCGTTCCAGGCGTGCCAGAAGTTATTGAACACGCCTTATTAACAGGATTTTGTATGACAGAGAAGAAAGCGCGCAGTATGGCTGGCCTGCCGTGGATTGCGGCAATGGCTTTTTTTATGCAGGCACTGGACGCCACCATCCTTAACACCGCACTCCCCGCAATCGCGCACAGCCTCGATCGTTCGCCTTTGGCGATGCAGTCCGCCATCATCAGTTACACCTTAACGGTTGCGATGCTGATCCCGGTCAGTGGCTGGCTGGCAGACCGCTTCGGGACGCGCCGTATCTTTATGTTGGCGGTCAGTCTGTTTACCCTCGGCTCGCTGGCCTGCGCACTTTCCAATTCGCTGTCGATGCTGGTCGTGTTCCGCATTATTCAGGGGATTGGCGGCGCGATGATGATGCCGGTGGCGCGCCTGGCTTTGCTGCGCGCTTACCCGCGCAGCGAATTACTGCCGGTGCTGAATTTTGTCACCATGCCAGGCCTTGTCGGCCCGATACTCGGCCCGGTGATGGGCGGCGTGCTGGTCACCTGGGCGAGCTGGCACTGGATTTTCCTGATTAACATCCCGATTGGTATCGCGGGGCTGATTTACGCCCGCAAGTATATGCCGAACTTCACCACGCCACGGCGCAGCTTCGATATATGGGGCTTTTTGCTGTTTGGCCTGAGCCTGGTGCTGTTTTCCAGCGGGATGGAGTTGTTTGGCGAAAAGCTGGTCGCCAGCTGGCTTGCCCTGGCGGTTATTTTTAGCGGCATCGCCTTGCTGCTGGCTTACATTCGCCACGCGCGCCGCCATCCTACGCCACTTATCTCACTCAACCTGTTTAAAACACGCACCTTTTCCGTCGGGATCGCCGGGAATATTGCCTCGCGGCTGGGCACCGGCTGTGTCCCCTTTTTAATGCCGCTGATGTTGCAGGTGGGTTTTGGCTACCCGGCTTTGATCGCCGGTTGCATGATGGCCCCCACCGCGCTGGGTTCGATTCTGGCCAAATCGACGGTTACGCAGATATTGCGCTGGTTTGGTTATCGCAAAACGCTGGTTGGCGTCACGCTGTTTATCGGTTTGATGATCGCGCAGTTCGCCTTGCAAACGCAGGCGATGGCGATATGGATGCTGGTGCTGCCGCTGTTCGTGTTAGGGATGGCAATGTCGACGCAATTCACCTCGATGAACACCATTACGCTCGCGGATTTAACTGATGAAAACGCCAGCAGCGGCAACAGTGTGCTGGCGGTAACGCAGCAACTGTCTATAAGCCTCGGCGTTGCGGTCAGCGCGGCGGTGCTGCGTTTTTATGAAGGCTTCGACAGCGTGAACACCATCGAGCAATTCCACTACACCTTTATTACCATGGGCGTTGTCACCCTGGTGTCTGCACTGGTATTCATGCTGTTGAAAGCCAAAGATGGTCGCAACCTGATAAAAGAGCGCCACAAAAAATCAAGCTGAGCCACGTTCCATTAATACCGGTGTCAGTTGCAAGCGCTGCTGCTGGAGTTCAGGTTCCGCAATGCGGTGGATGAGCACATCGATCGCCAGCTCACCCAGTTCATCTTTTGGTTGATGGATGGTGGTGAGCGGCGGCGTCATATAGCGCGCCAGTTCGATATCGTCGTAACCGACAATCGCCATATCCTGCGGGATCTTAAGCCCGGCCTGATAAAGCGCCTGGTAAGCGCCAACCGCCATCGCGTCGTTGCCAATAAACACCGCCTGCGGGCGCTCGTTCATTGCCAGTAATGACTGCATCGCCTCAAAGCCGCCGCCAAACTCAAAGTCACTCTCGATTTCATCCCCCTCGCGGATAGTTAACCCCGCTCGGGCCATCGCTTCACGATAACCTTCCAGCCGCAGCCGCGCCGGGGTTTTATCCAGCGGCCCGGTGATGCAGGCTATGCGCGTCAATCCTTTATTGATCAGGTGCTGCGTCGCCATCATGCCGCCCAGCAGCGAGTTGTCCTGAATCAAGTCGCTGTCGCCGTCGAACGGCGCCCAGTCCATCATCACGGTGGGAATAGAAGGGTAACGTTGCATGATCGCTTTCGAAGGCTGATGCGTCTCAGTGCAGAGTAAAAGCAGCCCGTCGACGCGCTTTTGCATCAGCGTTTCCAGGTTACGGTTCATCCGTTGCTCATCGCCTTCGGTGTTACACAACACCAGGCTGTAACCACGCTCGAAACAGCTGCGCTCCACGCCGCGAACCAGTTCTGAATAAAAAGGGTTGGTACTGGCGGTGATCAGCATGCCAATCGTACGCGTCTGGTTGAGCTTCAAACTCCGCGCGATGGCAGAAGGCGCATAGTTAAGCGTTTTAATCGCCGCCTCGACCTTTTCGCAAATCGCCTCGCTGACAAAGCGATCTTTATTAATAACGTGCGAAACGGTAGAGGTGGAAACGCCCGCGAGGCGGGCAACATCCTTCATGGTCGCCAAGCATCACCCCTGATGAGCAAGAAAATCGTCAATCTCATTGCGCCACGGAACAGAAGGTTGCGCGCCCGTACGCGTCACGGCAATGGCTGCCGCCGCATGAGCAAAACGAATGGCGTCATCTAACGGTTTATCTTCCAGCAGCGCGGTCATCAGCGCGCCGTTAAACGTGTCGCCTGCGGCTATGGTATCAATGGCTTTCACTTTGAAACCCGCGACGCGTTTGCCTTCGCCCTTTACGCTGGCCCACACACCGCGGCTTCCCAGCGTAATAATCACCGTGTTGATGCCTTTATCATGCAGCACACGCGCGGCTCGCGCGGCATCTTCATCGCTGGCGACCTTAATGCCGGTGAGTTTTTCCGCTTCGGTTTCATTCGGTGTAATGATGTCCACCAGCGACAGCAGTTCGTCGGAGAGTTCCCGTGCCGGCGCCGGGTTCAGCGCAACGGTGGTGTTATTTTGATGGGCGATACGCGCCGCCGCCAGTACGCTTTCTACCGGCGATTCCAACTGCATTAACAGCGCGGAAGACTGGGCAATCAGCGTTTGCTGTGCATCGACGCGTTCCGTTGAAAGCGCCGCATTCGCTCCCGCATGAATACCGATGACATTCTCACCTTCGCCGTTAACAAAGATCAGCGCCACGCCGGTGGATTCACCCGCGACCACGCTCACTGGCGCAACATCAATATTGTCGCTTGCCAGCTGTTTACGGACCCGCTCGCCGATATCGTCATCGCCAGTACAAGCAATAAAGGCAATATTCGCGCCGCTGCGCCCGGCGGCAACCGCCTGGTTCGCGCCTTTGCCGCCGAAAGCAACCTGATATTGATTGCCGGTTACGGTTTCGCCGGGCGTCGGGAAAGATTCAAGGTTAAGAATATGATCGGCATTGATACTGCCAAGCACGACGAGTTTGCCTGCGGTTTTCATGATGAGCTTGTCCGTGAAGTGCGCCACCGTTACCGGTGGCGCGTGCCATGCTTTTCTTTTTACGTTGTCCCTCAAGTGCCAGAATGCACCTGTAGCCTGAACGCTGTATTACTGTTTAATGACCAGTTTCAAATCAACCGGGTTTTTCGCGTAGACTTTTTCGCCTTTCAGCACTTTGTCTGCCGTATCAACACCTTTCGCGCCGATCTGCTCCGGCAACTGCGCGATAGTCGCTGCCAGTTTACCGTCATTTACCGCTTTCACGCCGTCCGGTGTGCCATCAAAGCCAACCACCATCACGTCAGATTTACCGGCGGTCTGCAATGCGCGCAGCGCACCCAATGCCATTTCATCGTTCTGAGCAAATACCGCCTGCACGTCAGGATGCGCGGTCAGCAAGTTCTGCATCACGTTCAGGCCCTTAGTACGGTCGAAATCTGCCGGCTGGCTGGCCAGCACGTTAAATTTATGCGCGGCAACCGCCTGCTGGAAACCTTCGCCACGCTCACGCGCTGCGGATGTCCCGGCGATGCCAGCCAGTTCAATCACTTTCGCGCCTTCGCCTGCTTTCTTGGCGATGTAGTCACCGGCAATTTTACCGCCGAGAACGTTATCAGATGCGATATGGCTCACTACTTCGCCGCTGGTCGCAACACGGTCGAGGGTGATCACCGGGATTTTCGCCTGGTTTGCCATTTTCACGGCGTTACCCACCGCATCGGAATCGGTCGGGTTGATCAATAGCAGTTTGGTGCCGCGTACGGTCAAGTCCTGGACGTTGGCCAGCTCTTTTGCCGGGTTGTTCTGCGAGTCCAACACCACCAGGTCGTAACCCAGTTTGTCCGCTTCTTTCTGCGCGCCATCTTTTAGCGAAACAAAGAACGGGTTGTTCAGCGTGGAAATCACCAGAGCGATAGAGTCTTTCGCCATCGCGTTCGCACTTACCGTGGCGCTCAGTGCTACAGCAGAAACCAGAGTGGCCAGTTTTTTCATGTTCATATTCATGAGTCCTGTTGTGTAGGTAATTACTGCTTTTTGTTGTCTACCAGCACCGCGAGCAGAATCACCACTGCTTTCACGATCATCTGGTAATAGGAGGAAACGCTCAACAAATTCAATCCATTATTGAGGAAGCCAAGAATTAATGCGCCGATCAATGTCCCGACAATACGACCTTTACCCCCGGCAAGACTGGTTCCGCCCAACACCACCGCCGCGATAGCATCCAGCTCGTAGCCTGCGCCTGCAGTCGGTTGCGCCGAGGAGAGACGCGCCACTTCAATAATGCCCGCCAGTGAAGCCAGCAGGCCGCACAGGGAGTAAACAATCACTTTGACTTTATCAACGCTAATGCCGGATAAACGCGTCGCCGCTTCGTTACCGCCCAGCGCATAAATGTAGCGGCCCAGGCGGGTGTGATGTAACAGATACCACGCGGCAAGGAACACCACGGCCATGATCCAAACCGGCGTCGGCACACCGAGCGGGCGACCAATCCCAAACCAACCAAACACATCGGCGTTATCTGTAAAGCCGGTATTGGCCGGGCTGCCGTTGGTGTAGACCAGCGTAACGCCGCGCAGTAGCAGCATCATGACAAGTGTTGCGATAAACGCCTGCACGCGACCTTTGGCGACAATGGTGCCGGTTACGGCACCAATCGCCGCGCCGAGCGCCAGCGCAGCGGCAACCGCCACCAGCGCATTCACTTCCATACCAACCAGCGACGCCGCCACCGCGCCGGTCAGCGCCAGCAGAGAACCGACGGACAGATCGATTCCCGACGTCAGGATCACCAGCGTCATGCCGACCGCCATAATGGCGTTCACCGATGTCTGTTGTAGGATATTCAACAGGTTATTGACGGTAAAAAAGTTGGGGCTCATGGTCGACACGATGGCAATCAGCACCAGCAGGGCAATCAACGATTTTTGTTCCAACAGCCATGCTTTGGTGAAATAGCGGCGACCGGCTACAGCCTGGGTAGTCATCTTTTTTACTCCTGATTCACACGATTAAGCTTGCCCACAGCGGCAGCCATCAACACTTCCTGAGTGGCCTGCTCGCGCGTGAATTCGCCGCCGAGATGCCCTTCATGCATCACCATAATGCGATCGCTCATGCCCAACACTTCCGGCATTTCAGACGAGACAAGAATGATGCTCAGGCCATCGGCCTTAAACTGGTTAATTAACTGATAAATCTCTTTCTTCGCGCCAACGTCCACGCCACGGGTCGGTTCGTCGAGGATCAGCACTTTCGGGCGCGTCATCAGGCCGCGCGCAATCGCCACTTTTTGCTGATTCCCGCCGGAGAGCAAACCGATCGGTTGCTCCATTGACGGCGTTTTCACATTGAACAGACGGATAAAATCGCTCACCGCCTGCTGCTCATCTTTATGTTTCAGGTTGCCACCCGTGCGGCTGAAGTAGCGCAGCGCGGTCAGCGACATGTTTTCTTTGACCGACATGCCGAGCACCAGCCCGTCGCGCTTACGATCTTCAGAGATGTAAACAATGCCGTTTGCCAGCCCATCCTGCGGAGAGCGGGTGATCACTTCATGGCCGTCAAGGGTGACATACCCGCTGGTGCGCGGCAGTGCGCCGTACAGCACTTTCATCAGCTCGGTACGACCCGCGCCCATCAACCCGGCCACGCCGAGAATTTCACCTTGGCGCAGGGTAAAGCTGACATTTTCCACGCCTGGCCCGCACAGGTTATCGACGGTGAGGCGAACCTCGCCCGGCGCTTTATCCAGTCGCGGGTATTGATCTTCGAGCTTACGGCCAACCATCATTTCAATCAGCGTATCTTCGGTCAGCGTCGGGACTTCACGTTCGGCAATAAACTGCCCATCGCGAAACACCGTGACGTCATCGCAAATCTGGAAAATCTCTTTCATGCGGTGGGAGATATAAACAATGCCGCGCCCTTGCGCTTTTAGTTCGCGGATCACGCGAAACAGCGACTCGGTTTCCGTGTCGGTCAACGCATCGGTTGGCTCATCCATAATGATGACCTGCGATTCGTAGCTCATCACTTTGGCGATTTCGACCATCTGCTGATCGCCAATCGACAACTCGCCCACCAGCCGGTCGCTTTTAAAGCGCAGGTTCAGTTTCACCAGCAGTTTATCGGCTTCGGCAAACATCTTTTTCCAGTCAATCTTGCCGAAGCGGTTTACAAACTCGCGGCCAAGAAAGATGTTTTCGGCAATGGTGAGTTGCGGGATCAGGTTCAGTTCCTGGTGGATGATGCCGATCCCGGCTTCTTGGGAGGATTTTGGCCCGCTGAATGTCGTCTCTTTGCCAAGCCACAACAGTGAACCGGCGTCGCGGGCGTAAATGCCGGTCAGCACTTTCATCATCGTCGACTTACCCGCACCGTTTTCCCCGACCAGCGCCATCACGCGGCCAGAGTAGACATTCAGCGCCGCGCCGGAGAGCGCTTTTACGCCGGGAAAGGCTTTATCAATGCCTTTAAGTTGCAATAACGCGTCCATGATGGCCTCAGAAAGTGACGCCAGCACAGAGAATGATATTCGCAAACGGGGAACACTCCCCGCTGCGAATGACCGCATGACTGTCCGCGGTGTGTTTTTTTAATTGTTCGTGCGTAACGTACCGCACTTCTATGGTATTCCCCTGGTGTTGCTGCAGCTGCTCGATATGACCGAGCAACGTTTCATGGAGCTGTGGGTTGTGCTGTTTGATTTCTGACGCGAGGATTGCGGCCTCAACCTGCATTTCCGCTGTCACCACTTCCAGAACTTGCATAAAGGAAGGGACGCCCTGGGTTAACGCCATATCAATGCGTTGGGTATTACGCGGTACCGGCAACCCGGCATCACACACCACCAGCGTATCGGTATGACCAAGACGAGAGATGACCGACGAAATGTCAGCGTTCAGTACACAACCTTTTTTCATTTTTCCGCTCCATTAGCGAAACGTTTCGCTGCCCGCAGTGTAGTACGAGGAATAGTCAAAAAACTATCACGCTATGATAGAAGTGTGATCGATATCGAAACGTTTCGTTTACGGAAATGATGAAAAAAACAGCTTTATCTTCTTAAGTAAAATTAGCGGGAATTAATAGCAAAAACCCCTCTTAGAGAGGGGGTTTATCAGGACTAAATTTCGACCTGGGTTCCCAGTTCAATCACCCGGTTAGGCGGGATTTCGAACTGATCCGGCGCGCGCAGCGCATTGCGTTGCAGCACCAGGTAGAGCTTACCGCGCAAGCGCAAGTACCACGGACGTTTGCCAACAATCAGCGATTCATGCGACATAAAGAAGGAGGTTTCCATCATGCGGCAATTCAGGCCTTCCAGACCACAGCGGTGGAACACCTCTTCCACATTCGGCGTTTCGCGCCAGCCATAACTGGCCACCACGCGCCAGAACGTTGGTGAAAGCTGCTCAATCTGTACGCGGCGAACGTTATGCACATACGGTGCATCTTCAGTTCGCAACGTCAGCAGGATCACGCGCTCATGCAGCACTTTGTTGTGCTTGAGGTTATGCATCATGGCAAACGGAATAACGTTCAGCGCACGGGACATATACACCGCCGTGCCCGGCACGCGCACCGGCGGGGATTTCTCCAGCGAGGCGATCATCGCCTCCAGAGAATTACCGTGTTCATGCATACGACGCAGCAGGCGGAAACGCTCGCTTTTCCAGGTGGTCATCACCAGGAACATCACCAGGCCGAGACTTAATGGCAGCCAACCGCCGGAGACGATTTTGTCGAGGTTCGCCGAGAACAGTGGCACATCGATGCACAGGAAGAAAATCAGGATCAGGCCAACGAGGATCTTGTTCCAGTGCCAGTTTTTGCGCGCCACGGTCGTCGAAAGAATCGAGGTCAGCACCATGGTGCCGGTCACCGCGATCCCATAAGCCGCCGCCAGGTTGCTGGAGTGTTCGAAGCTGACAATCACCAGTACCACAGCGAAATAGAGCAGCCAGTTAATAAACGGGATGTAGATCTGCCCGGATTCCATCTCCGACGTATGAATAATGCGCATCGGCGACAGATACCCCAAACGTACTGCCTGGCGAGTCAGGGAGAACACGCCGGAGATCACCGCCTGCGAGGCAATGACCGTTGCCAGGGTGGCGATAATCAGCATCGGAATCAGCGCCCAATCCGGCGCCAGCAGGAAGAAGGGGTTCTTAATCGCTTCCGGGGTTTTAAGCAGTAACGCGCCCTGGCCGAAGTAGTTCAGCACCAGCGAAGGCAACACCACAATAAACCACGCCACGCGGATCGGCAGCTTGCCGAAGTGACCCATATCCGCATACAGCGCTTCAACGCCGGTGATGGACAGCACCACGGCACCCAGCGCCACGAAAGAAATGGTTTTGTATTGCAGGAAGAAGTTAACCGCCCACATTGGGTTCAGCGCTTGCAGCACTTCCGGGTTGGCGAGAATGCTTCGCGCGCCCAGCACCGCCAGAATCAAAAACCACGCCAGCATTATGGGCGCAAACAGCTTACCCACCAGCCCGGTGCCGTGTTTTTGAATCGCGAACAGCAGGGTTAAGACAACAATAGAGAGGGGCACAATCCAGGTGTCGAGCGAGGGCGCGACAATTTCCAGCCCTTCTATTGCCGACATCACCGAAATCGCGGGCGTGATCACCACTTCGCCATAGAAGAAGCTGCCGCCAATCAATCCCATGATCACCAATACCGAGGTCATTCTGGCTGACGTGTTGCGCCCGGCCAGCGACATCAACGTCAAAATCCCGCCTTCACCGGCGTTATCTGCCCGCATGACGAACGTCAGGTATTTAATGGAGACAACAAAAATCAGCAGCCAGAAGATCAGCGATAAAAAGCCGAATACGGCGTCGCGCTCAACGCCAAACCCAAACTGGCCAGACAAACATTCACGAAGTGTATAAAGTGGGCTGGTGCCAATATCACCGTAGACAACCCCAATAGCCGCGAGTGTGACTGCGGGTAACGATTGCTTATTATCAGTGCTCATAGACTAATCTTTTGTTTGAATGACAAATGTGTGCTTAGTCCCTTGGCCCACAAAAAGCGCACAGTATGCACGATTATCTGCAAAATCGTACCCCTAAATGCGGCCACATTAATCTGGCGCAAAGAAAATAAACCCGTTCTTCAGTCTATTACCAGCGCTTTCAGGAACGTCTATACTCGCTCTTGCAAGCCGGATAACACGGCGAAGGACGCAAATTTATTATGGCTCACTCACATTTATTAGCAGAAAGAATTTCCCGCTTAAGCAGCGCGTTGGAAAAAGGTCTCTTCGAGCGTAGCCATACCATACGGCTGTGTTTGCTGGCCGCCCTGAGCGGCGAAAGCGTGTTTCTTCTCGGGCCGCCGGGTATCGCCAAAAGCTTGATCGCTCGCCGCCTAAAATTCGCTTTTCAGCACGCCCGCGCATTCGAATACCTGATGACCCGCTTTTCCACACCGGAAGAGGTGTTTGGCCCGCTGTCTATCCAGGCATTAAAAGATGAAGGGCGCTATGAGCGCTTAACCAGCGGCTATCTTCCTGAATCGGAAATCGTGTTTCTGGATGAGATCTGGAAAGCGGGCCCGGCCATCCTCAATACGCTGCTGACCGCCATCAACGAACGGCGTTTTCGTAACGGCGCGCGCGAAGAGAAAATTCCAATGCGCTTGCTGGTGGCGGCCTCTAACGAACTCCCGGAATCCGACAGCAGCCTGGAAGCGTTATACGACCGAATGTTGATTCGCCTGTGGCTGGGCAAAGTGCAGGAGAAAGGCAACTTCCGCTCAATGCTGGTAAGCCAGCAAGATGAGAATGACAACCCGGTTCCCTCCGATTTGCAAATCACCGACGAAGAATACGCGCGCTGGCAGCAAGAGATCGGCCATGTCACGTTGCCGGATCACGTCTTTGAACTGATCTATACGCTGCGCCAACAGCTAGACGCGTTACCGAATGCGCCTTATGTTTCCGACAGGCGCTGGAAAAAAGCCATTCGCCTGTTGCAGTCGAGCGCCTTTTTCAGCGGCCGCGACGCGGTGGCACCCATCGATTTGATCCTGCTGAAAGATTGCCTGTGGCACGATGCGCAAGGCATGAACCTGCTGCAACAACAGTTGGAAATATTGATGACCGGGCAGGCCTGGCAACAACAATCGATGCTGGCGCAGCTCAGCACTATCGCGCAGCGCCATTTGCAACTTCAGCAGCAGCAAAGCGACAAAACAGCCCTCAAAGTCAGCCGTCAGGGCGGCATGTTTAGCCGTCGTCCACATTACGATTTGCCTGCGGATCTGAATGAGCCGGTGCTGACCTTACTGTTGCAACAGCCATTGAAACTGCATGATTTAAATGTCATTCACGTCACTATTGAGCGCAACGCGCTGGAACAGTGGCTGGCGAAAGGCGGTGAGATCCGCGGCAAGCTGAATGGCATCGGCTTTGCGCAACCGTTGAATCTGGAAGTCGACACCAGCCTGCATTTAGTGATTCGCGACGTCAGCTTGCAGGGTTCGCGCCTTGCGTTGCCGGGAACGACAACCGAAAACGTTCCGGAAGAGATAAAGCAACAACTGGAAGCACTCGACAATAACTGGCACCAGCAGCACACCCGCTTTAGCGAGCAGCAAAAATGCTTGTTTATTCCCGGCGACTGGTTGGGTCGCATTGAAGCCAGCTTGCAGGATGTCAGAGCGCAGATCCAACAGGCGCGTCAATGCTAACGCTGGAAACGCTGAACATCATGCTTACCATCAGTGAAGAGGCGTTGATTGAAGATCTCCTCGTCCTTTTACTGGCCTCACCGCAGCTGGCGATATTTTTTGAAAAGTTTCCCAAACTCAAGCACGCCATTACGGAAGATATTCCCCGCTGGCGCGCAGCGCTGAAAAAACATTTACAAGAAGCGCATGTACCGCCGGAACTGGCGCAGGAAGTGCTGAGTTACCAGCAAAACCAGCTACTTTCGACATCGCAATTCACCATCCAGCTACCGCAAATCCTCGCTTTGCTCGACAAGCTTGAATCCCCCTTCGCGGCGCAGGCGCGGCAGATGGTCGCTGATAACCCGGTATTTACGCCTGCACTGCATACGCTGTTTTTACAACGCTGGCGGTTGAGCCTGGTGGTACAAACCACCGCGTTTAATCAGCAACTTCTGGAAGATGAGCGCGAGCAGTTGCTGAGTGAAGTGCAGGAGCGCATGACCCTTAGCGGGCAGCTTGAGCCGGTGCTGATCGAAAATGAGAACGCCGCCGGGCGGCTGTGGGATATGAGCGCCGGGCAGATTAAACGCGGCGATTATCAACTGATCATTAAATATGGCGATTTCCTCAAAGAACAGCCGGAGCTTCAGCAGCTGGCGGAACAGCTTGGCCGCTCGCGCGAAGCCCATTCGATGCCGCGCAAAGATGCGCCAATGGAAACGTTCCGCACACTGGTGCGCGAACCGGCAACTGTCCCCGAACAGGTCGATGGGCTGCATCAGAGTGATGATATTCTGCGCCTGTTGCCGCCGGAACTGGCGACGCTGGGCATTACCGAACTGGAATATGAATTTTACCGGCGGCTGGTGGAGAAGCAGTTGCTGACTTACCGGCTGCACGGCGACGCCTGGCGGGAAAAGGTCACTGAACGGCCGGTTATCCACCAGGACTTTGATGAACAGCCGCGCGGGCCGTTTATCGTCTGCGTGGATACCTCCGGTTCAATGGGCGGTTTTAATGAGCAGTGCGCGAAAGCATTTTGCCTGGCACTGATGCGCGTGGCGCTGGCGGACAAACGGCGCTGCTTTATTATGCTGTTTTCCAGCGAAGTGGTGCGTTATGAACTGACCAGTGCGCAGGGTCTGGAACAGGCGATTCGTTTTCTCAGCCAGCGCTTTCGCGGCGGCACCGATCTGGCGAGTTGCTTTCGTGCCGTCATCGAACGGATGCAGGGCGGGGAGTGGTATGACGCCGATGCGGTGGTGATTTCTGATTTTATCGCCCAGCGGCTGCCGGACGAGGTGATAAGTAAAGTGAAAGAACTGCAACATGTGCATCAACACCGCTTTCACGCGGTAGCCATGTCGGTGCATGGCAAACCCGGCATCATGCGCATCTTCGATCATATCTGGCGTTTTGATACCGGGATGCGCAGCCGCTTGCTGCGCCGCTGGCGACGTTAAAGCAGATCGGCAACCTGTTCGCGCACTGATGACGGCCAGACACCGCACTGCACTTGCCCAATATGCGGTAATTGCAGCAGCAGCATGGTAAGGCGTGACTGGCCAATACCGCCGCCGATGGTTTGCGGCATTTCACCGCGTAGCAGCGCCTGGTGCCACTCCAGTTGCAGCCTCTCTTCATCACCAGTCAGTTTCAACTGGCGTTTTAATGCCTCGGCATCCACGCGAATCCCCATCGATGAGAGTTCCAGCGCATCATCCAGCACCGGGTTCCACACCAGAAGATCGCCGTTGAGGCCGCTAAACCCAGATTCTGCCGGCGTGCTCCAGTCATCATAATCCGGCGCGCGGACATCGTGACGTTTACCGTCGCTGAGTTTACCGCCAATCCCCATCAGGAACACCGCGCCAAGTTCTTTGGCGATCGCTTTCTCGCGGCCTTTCGCGTCAAGATCCGGGAAGCGCTCAAGCAGGGTTTCGCTGTGCACAAAGTGGATCTGCTCTGGCAGGAACGGTGCCAAACCAAATCGTTCACTGACGGCGGCTTCGGTGGCTTTGATCCCGGACCAGATCGCTTCCACGGTGCTTTTTAATGTCGCCACTTTGCGCTGGTCATCACCCAGTACGCGCTCCCAGTCCCACTGATCAACATACACAGAATGAATGGCAGAAAGCCTGTCTTCATCCGGGCGCAGGGCTTTCATATGCGTGTACAGCCCTTCCCCGGCGCTGAAATCATGTTGACCCAGCGTCTGACGTTTCCATTTCGCCAGTGAATGCACCACTTCAAAGCGGGCATCCGGCAGCGTTTTCACATTGACCTGTACCGCTTTTTCGCACCCCGACAGGTTATCTTGCGTGCCATCACCGACGCGGCTGAGGATCGGTGCCTGGACTTCAATCAGGCCCAATTTTTCTTCCAGCTGGCGGGAAAAGAACGATTTAACGAAGGCAATCTGGCGTTGTTTAGCGATGTAAGCGGTTTTCATTATGTTACTCCTGTCTCCTGAGGCTTTTAATTAAGCAACAAAACATCGCTCCAACTCAATAATCAGCAATTAAAAAGCCGTTAGCGCTTTTGAATCGACAAAATCACCGGCTAAAATAGAATGAATCCTCATTATTCATAAGAAAACCGTATGGAAAATTATCAAATCGACAATCTGGACCGCGGCATCCTCGACGCGTTAATGGCCAATGCGCGCACCGCTTATGCCGAACTGGCCAAACAATTTGGCGTCAGCCCCGGCACGATTCATGTGCGTGTAGAGAAAATGAAGCAGGCGGGGATCATTACCGGCGCGCGAATTGATGTCAGCCCAAAGCAGTTGGGCTACGACGTTTGCTGCTTTATCGGCATCATTTTGAAAAGCGCAAAAGATTACCCGTCCGCGCTGGCAAAACTTGAAAGCCTGGAAGAGGTAACGGAGGCGTATTACACCACCGGTCACTACAGCATCTTTATTAAGGTGATGTGCCGCTCGATCGATGCGCTCCAGCAGGTACTTATCAACAAGATCCAAACAATTGATGAGATTCAGTCCACGGAAACACTGATCTCCCTGCAAAACCCGATTATGCGTACGATCCGCCCTTAACCGGGCGTTTTCATCCCCTCTTAATACCCGCATTGTCCACAGGTAGATCCCAGCCCATTCACAGCGTACAATGCGTCTCACTTTGTCGCCGAAGGGCGAGTAAAACGGAGCGGGATTTCATGGCAGACATTACTCTTATTAGCGGCAGCACCCTTGGTGGCGCGGAATATGTGGCGGAACATCTGGCAGAAAAGCTGGAAGACGCAGGTTTTAGCACCGAGACATTGCATGGCCCGCTATTAGACGATCTGACGCCGCAGGGCATCTGGCTGGTTATCAGTTCCACCCACGGTGCGGGCGATCTGCCTGAGAATTTGCAACCGCTTCTTGATGATCTGAATGAGCAAAAACCCGATCTGTCGCAGGTGCGCTTCGGCGCCATCGGTATTGGCAGTCGCGAATATGACACTTTTTGTCAGGCGATTGAAAAACTGGAGGCTTCATTAATAGCAAATGGCGCTAAACAGATCGGTGAAACACTGAAGATCAACATTCTCGAACACGATATTCCGGAGGATCCGGCAGAAGAATGGTTGGGATCCTGGAAAAATTTACTCAATAACGATTAAAGATCGCGCGATCAGATGTGGATAACTATGCTTAAAAGGCCTTATTAACCGGTAGTTATCCAATGAATAACCCTTGTTCAGTTTTTGAGTTGTGTATAACTAGCCATTCTGCTCCCAGCTTATACTGTTCAGGATCACCGATCATTCACAGCTAATGATCCTGCCTAATGAATTGATCTTAAAGCGATGATCCGGGTTATCCACAAGACATCGCGATCCTAATAAGAGATCACAATAGAACAGATCTCTCTAAATAAAGATCTTCTTTTTAATACCCAGGGATCCGATCCTTTCTCACTGGACTAAAGTTGAGTAGAATCCACGGCCCGGGCTTCAATCCCATTTCTAACCGCTTAGGCGAGGCATACCACCATGTTTTATCCGGATCCTTTTGACGTCATCATCATTGGCGGGGGTCATGCAGGCACTGAGGCCGCAATGGCCGCAGCGCGTATGGGTCAACAGACTCTGCTTTTGACACACAATATCGACACGCTGGGGCAGATGAGTTGCAACCCGGCGATCGGCGGTATTGGGAAGGGACACCTGGTAAAAGAAGTGGATGCGCTTGGCGGGCTGATGGCGAAAGCGATCGATCAGGCTGGCATCCAGTTTAGGATACTAAACGCGAGCAAAGGCCCGGCCGTTAGGGCAACCCGTGCACAAGCGGATCGCGTGCTTTACCGCCAGGCGGTGCGTACCGCGCTGGAGAACCAACCGAATCTGATGATCTTCCAGCAGGCGGTTGAAGATCTGATTGTCGAAAACGATCGTGTTGTCGGTGCCGTGACCCAGATGGGGCTTAAATTCCGCGCCAAAGCGGTGGTGTTGACCGTTGGGACATTCCTTGACGGCAAGATCCATATCGGTCTGGATAACTACAGCGGTGGCCGCGCAGGCGATCCGCCGTCGATTCCGCTGTCACGCCGTCTGCGTGAACTGCCGTTGCGTGTCAGCCGCCTGAAAACCGGTACGCCGCCGCGTATTGACGCGCGCACTATCGATTTTAGTGTCCTGGCGCAGCAGCATGGCGATAACCCGATGCCGGTGTTTTCGTTAATGGGCAATGCCGCTCAGCATCCGCGTCAGGTGCCGTGCTATGTCACGCACACCAACGAAAAAACCCATGACGTAATTCGTAATAACCTCGATCGCAGCCCGATGTATGCCGGGGTGATCGAAGGGATCGGCCCGCGTTACTGCCCGTCGATCGAAGACAAAGTGATGCGCTTTGCCGATCGTAATCAACACCAGATCTTCCTCGAGCCGGAAGGCCTGACATCCAACGAAATTTATCCGAATGGTATCTCCACCAGCCTGCCGTTCGATGTGCAAATGCAAATTGTCCGTTCCATGCAGGGAATGGAAAACGCGAAAATCGTTCGTCCTGGCTATGCCATTGAGTACGATTTCTTCGATCCGCGTGACCTGAAACCGACGCTGGAAAGCAAATACATTCATGGGCTGTTCTTCGCGGGCCAAATCAACGGCACCACCGGCTATGAAGAAGCCGCGGCGCAAGGTTTGCTGGCCGGTTTGAACGCCGCACGCAGCGCTGCCGACAAAGAGGGCTGGGCGCCGCGTCGCGATCAGGCTTACCTGGGCGTACTGGTGGACGATCTCTGCACGCTGGGTACCAAAGAACCGTACCGCATGTTCACTTCCCGTGCGGAATACCGCCTGATGCTGCGCGAAGACAACGCCGATCTGCGTTTGACCGAAGCCGGTCGTGAACTGGGTCTGGTGGATGATGAGCGTTGGGCGCGCTTCAACGAGAAGCTGGAGACCATTGAGCGTGAACGCCAGCGCCTGAAATCCCAGTGGGTTTCCCCTGCTTCCGAACATGCACCTAACGTGAATGCGCACCTGACCGCGCCGCTGTCGCGTGAAGCCAGCGGTGAAGATCTGCTGCGGCGCCCGGAAATGACCTACGAGCAGCTGGTACAGCTGACGCCGTTCGCACCGGGACTGGAAGATAAGCAGGCTGCTGAGCAAGTGGAAATCCAGGTGAAGTACGAGGGTTACATCGCGCGTCAGCAGGATGAAATTGAAAAACAGCAGCGCAACGAAAATACGCTTCTGCCTGCGTCACTGGATTATCGCCAGGTGAATGGTCTGTCCAACGAAGTGATCGCCAAACTCAACGATCACAAACCGTCGTCCATTGGTCAGGCATCGCGTATCTCCGGGATCACACCGGCGGCTATCTCCATTCTGCTGGTGTGGCTGAAAAAACAGGGTATGCTGCGCCGCAGCGCTTAATGCTTTGCCATTGCCCGGTTGCGCTTACCGGGCCTACTGAACTTCGTAAAGCGGGTAAGTGTGCGCTACCCGCCATTTAGTATTTCAACAGGTATTCACTGTGCTCAATAAACTCTCTCGTCTGCTGGATGAAGCCGGCATTTCGCTGTCCGATCTTCAGCAACAACAGCTAGTGGCTTACGTCGAACTGCTCCACAAATGGAACAAAGCGTACAACCTGACGTCGGTACGCGATCCGAACGAGATGCTGATCCGCCATATCCTCGACAGCATTGTGGTTGCGCCTTACCTGCAAGGGACACGTTTTATCGATGTGGGTACCGGGCCGGGTTTGCCTGGCATTCCGTTGTCTATCGTTCGCCCTGAATCTCACTTCACGTTGCTCGACAGCCTCGGAAAACGCGTGCGCTTTTTACGCCAGGTACAACACGAGTTGAAATTGAGCAATATCGAGCCGATTCAGAGCCGTGTAGAAGATTTTCCAGCCGAACCGCCATTCGATGGTGTGATCAGCCGTGCCTTTGCCTCGCTGAACGATATGGTGAACTGGTGCCACCACTTGCCGGGCGAAGAGGGCCGTTTCTACGCGCTGAAGGGCTTGGTACCTGATGATGAAATTGCGCTGTTACCTGCTCATTTAGCCGTTGAAGCCGTTATTAAGCTTGATGTTCCTCACCTCGACGGTGAACGTCATTTGGTCATCGTTAAAGCAAATAAAATTTAATAATTATCAAAAAATGTTGAATTCGTGCTGTTGCTTGATTGTTAAAAAACGAGACTAAAATCAATGATACTTCTGGTTACATTTAACAATCTATTTACCAGGATTTTTCTGACATTTAACGATGATAATTTTATTAACGGATAAAATAATCAACCGCGAAAATATCAGTCCGCTAAAAATCGGCAAACAGAACCAAATTGAGATGTAAAATAATTATTAAAAATGTCAACGGAAGGTTTTCGTTGTAGAGGTGGGTGTTTTAAAAAGAGTTGTGATAAATCATCTTAAATATCAGAAAGATGAAAAGTATCAAATTCCCGACGTGATTAATCAGGCAGACGCATAAATGTTTATTTTGTGACCGAGTGCACGCTTTGCCGCCACGTTTTTCGCGTTATTTGTACTTTTGCTCGAAGGTTCACAGTTTCGCCAAAAGTTTAAAAATAGCCCTCGTGAAAAATATTTAAACATTTATTCACCTTTTCGCTACTTATAGTTTGAAATCACGAGGCCGCACCGTATAATTTGACCGCTTTTTGATGCTTGACTCGCGGCCCTAAAGAACGTTTTATACGACACGCGGCATACCTCTAAGGGAGCAGGAGTTAAGAAACGTCATGTCTGTGTCGCTTGATAGTCGCAACGTTGCTCGCAGGCTTCTGCTTATTCAGTTTCTGGCAGTAATGGCAAGTGGATTGCTGTTTAGCCTCAAAGACCCCTTCTGGGGCATTTCCGCCGTGTGCGGAGGTATGGCAGTCTTATTGCCGAATATGTTGTTTATGATTTTTGCCTGGCGTCATCAGGCGCATACACCTGCTATAGGCCGCGTGGCCTGGACCTTCGCCTTCGGTGAAGCACTCAAGGTGTTGTTGACATTCGTGTTACTGATGGTGGCGCTGGCGGTTTTTAAGGTGGCTTTTTTGCCGCTGATAGTCACGTGGGTTTCGGTGCTGGTCGTTCAAATACTGGCGCCTGCTGTAATTAACAACAAAGGGTAAGAGGCATCATGTCTGCAGGAGAAATCTCAACACCGCAGGAGTACATCGGTCACCATCTGAATAACCTTCAGATTGACTTACGTACCTTCTCGCTGGTGGATCCGCATAACCCCCCGGCCACTTTCTGGACGCTGAATATCGACTCCATGTTTTTCTCAGTGGTACTGGGTCTGTTGTTCCTGGTGATGTTCCGTAGCGTAGCGAAGAAAGCGACCAGCGGCGTCCCGGGGAAATTCCAGACGGCGATCGAGCTGGTGATTGGTTTTGTTCATGGTAGCGTCAAAGACATGTACCACGGCAAAAGCAAGCTTATCGCGCCACTGGCCCTGACGATTTTCGTCTGGGTATTCCTGATGAACCTGATGGATTTGCTGCCTATCGACCTGCTGCCGTACATCGGTGAGCATGTTCTGGGTCTGCCTGCGCTGCGTGTTGTACCGTCTGCTGACGTTAACATTACGCTGTCGATGGCGCTGGGCGTATTTATCCTGATTCTGTTCTACAGCATCAAAATGAAGGGTATTGGCGGTTTCGCTAAAGAGCTGACTCTCCAGCCGTTCAACCATCCGGTATTTATTCCGGTAAACCTTATCCTTGAGGGCGTGAGCCTGCTGTCCAAACCGGTTTCTCTCGGTCTGCGACTGTTCGGCAACATGTACGCGGGTGAGTTGATTTTCATTCTGATCGCGGGTCTTCTGCCGTGGTGGTCACAGTGGATTCTGAATGTGCCATGGGCCATTTTCCACATCCTGATCATTACGCTGCAAGCCTTTATCTTCATGGTTCTGACGATTGTCTATCTGTCGATGGCGTCCGAAGAGCATTGATTTTTAACAACACTACTACGTTTTAACTGAAACAAACTGGAGACTGTCATGGAAAACCTGAATATGGATCTGCTGTACTTGGCTGCCGCTGTGATGATGGGTCTGGCGGCAATCGGTGCTGCGATCGGTATCGGCATCCTCGGGGGTAAATTCCTGGAAGGCGCAGCACGTCAGCCGGATCTGATTCCTCTGCTGCGTACTCAGTTCTTTATCGTTATGGGTCTGGTGGATGCTATCCCGATGATCGCTGTGGGTCTGGGTCTGTACGTGATGTTTGCTGTCGCGTAGTAAGGGTTGCTTTTCAAGCAATTGTTTAGAACGTTAACCAGATAAGAGGCATTGTGCTGTGAATCTAAACGCAACAATCCTCGGCCAGGCCATCGCGTTTGTCCTGTTCGTTCTGTTCTGCATGAAGTATGTATGGCCGCCGTTAATGGCTGCCATCGAAAAACGTCAGAAAGAAATTGCTGACGGTCTCGCTTCCGCAGAACGCGCTAAAAAGGACCTGGATCTTGCGCAGGCCAATGCGACCGACCAGCTGAAAAAAGCGAAAGCTGAAGCTCAGGTAATCATCGAACAGGCGAACAAACGCCGTGCTCAGATCCTGGACGAAGCGAAGACTGAAGCCGAGCAGGAACGTAACAAAATCGTGGCGCAGGCGCAGGCGGAAATTGACGCCGAACGTAAACGCGCTCGCGAAGAGCTGCGTAAGCAAGTGGCTCTGCTGGCTGTTGCCGGTGCCGAGAAGATCATCGAGCGTTCCGTGGATGAAGCTGCTAACAGCGACATCGTGAATAAACTGGTCGCTGAACTGTAAGGAGGGAGGGGCTGATGTCTGAATTTGTAACGGTAGCTCGCCCCTACGCCAAAGCAGCTTTTGACTTTGCCGTCGAAACCCAGAGTGTTGATCGCTGGCAGGATATGCTGGCGTTTGCCGCCGAGGTGACGAAAAACGAACATATGGCAGAGCTTCTCTCCGGTGCACTGGCGCCGGAAACGCTCTCTGAATCGTTTATCGCCGTATGTGGTGAGCAACTGGACGAAAAAGGCCAAAACCTGATTCGTGTGATGGCCGAAAACGGTCGTCTTAAGGTGCTCCCTGATGTTCTCGAGCAGTTTATTCAATTGCGGGCGGCCAGCGAAGCTATCGCCGAAGTCGAAGTGACTTCCGCCACCGCACTGAGTGAAGAACAGCTTGCGAAAATCAGCACAGCGATGGAAAAACGTCTGTCACGCAAAGTGAAGCTGAATTGCAATATCGATAAGTCTGTAATGGCAGGCGTAATCATCCGTGCGGGTGATATGGTCATTGATGGCAGCGTACGCGGCCGTCTTGAACGCCTTGCAGACGTCTTGCAGTCTTAAGGGGACTGGAGCATGCAACTGAATTCCACCGAAATCAGCGAACTGATCAAGCAGCGCATTGCTCAGTTCAGTGTTGTGAGTGAAGCTCACAACGAAGGTACTATTGTTTCTGTAAGCGACGGTGTTATCCGCATTCACGGCCTGGCCGATTGTATGCAAGGCGAGATGATTTCTCTGCCGGGTAACCGTTACGCTATCGCACTGAACCTGGAGCGCGACTCCGTAGGTGCAGTTGTGATGGGTCCGTATGCTGACCTCGCCGAAGGCATGAAGGTTAAGTGTACTGGCCGTATTCTTGAAGTTCCGGTTGGCCGTGGCCTGCTGGGTCGCGTGGTGAACACCCTGGGTGCGCCGATCGACGGTAAAGGTCCGGTTGATAACGACGGCTTCTCGCCGATCGAAGTTATCGCGCCGGGCGTTATCGATCGTCAATCCGTCGATCAGCCGGTTCAGACCGGTTATAAATCTGTTGACGCCATGATCCCAATCGGTCGTGGTCAGCGTGAACTGATCATCGGCGACCGTCAGACCGGTAAAACCGCGATGGCAATCGACGCCATCATCAACCAGCGTGACTCCGGCATCAAATGTGTGTACGTGGCTATCGGCCAGAAAGCGTCCACCATTGCCAACGTGGTTCGCAAACTGGAAGAGCACGGCGCGCTGTCCAACACGATCGTTGTTGTGGCGACCGCGTCTGAATCCGCTGCACTGCAATACCTGGCGCCATATGCCGGTTGCGCAATGGGCGAATACTTCCGTGACCGCGGTGAAGATGCGCTGATCGTTTACGATGATCTGTCCAAACAGGCTGTTGCTTACCGTCAGGTTTCCCTGCTGCTCCGTCGTCCGCCAGGACGTGAAGCATTCCCGGGCGACGTATTTTACCTCCACTCCCGTCTGCTGGAGCGCGCATCCCGCGTAAACGCGGAATACGTTGAGAACTTCACCAAAGGTGAAGTGAAAGGTAAAACCGGCTCCCTGACCGCGCTGCCGATTATCGAAACTCAGGCGGGTGACGTTTCTGCGTTCGTTCCGACCAACGTAATTTCTATTACCGATGGTCAGATCTTCCTGGAAACCAACCTGTTCAACTCCGGTATTCGTCCGGCGGTTAACCCGGGTATCTCCGTATCCCGTGTGGGTGGTGCAGCTCAGACCAAGATCATCAAGAAACTGTCCGGTGGTATCCGTACCGCGCTGGCACAGTATCGTGAACTGGCAGCGTTCTCTCAGTTCGCTTCCGATCTGGATGAAGCAACCCGTAAACAGCTGAGCCATGGTCAGAAAGTGACCGAGCTGCTGAAGCAGAAACAGTATGCCCCAATGTCTGTTGCACAGCAGGGTCTGGTGCTGTTCGCGGCTGAACGCGGTTACCTCGAAGATGTGGAACTGGCGAAAATCGGTAGCTTCGAAGCCGCTCTGCTGGCGTACGTCGACCGTGATCACGCTCCGCTGATGCAAGAAATCAACCAGTCCGGTGGCTATAACGACGAAATCGAAGGCAAGCTGAAAGGCATCCTCGATTCCTTCAAAGCAACCCAGTCCTGGTAACGTCTGGCGGCTTGTCTTAGGGCAGGCCGCAAGGCATTGAGGAGAAGCTCATGGCCGGCGCAAAAGAGATACGTAGTAAGATCGCAAGCGTCCAGAACACGCAAAAGATCACTAAAGCGATGGAGATGGTCGCCGCTTCCAAAATGCGTAAATCGCAGGATCGCATGGCGTCCAGCCGTCCTTATGCAGATACCATGCGCAAAGTGATTGGTCACCTTGCGAACGGTAATCTGGAATATAAGCACCCCTATCTGGAAGAACGCGACGTTAAGCGCGTGGGCTACCTGGTGGTGTCGACCGACCGTGGTCTGTGTGGTGGCTTGAACATTAACTTGTTCAAAAAACTGCTGGCGGATATGAAAGCATGGTCCGATAAAGGCGTTCAGAGCGAACTCGCAATGATCGGCTCTAAAGGCGTGTCTTTCTTTAATTCTGTTGGTGGCAACGTTGTCGCTCAGGTGACCGGTATGGGTGATAACCCGTCCCTGTCCGAATTGATCGGCCCGGTAAAAGTCATGCTGCAGGCTTACGACGAAGGTCGTTTGGACAAGCTTTATATTGTTAGCAACAAATTTATCAACACCATGTCTCAGGTTCCGACCATCACTCAGCTGCTGCCGTTACCGGCTGCAGAAGATGAAGAGTTGAAGCGTAAATCCTGGGATTATCTGTATGAGCCTGACCCGAAAGCGTTGCTGGATACTCTCCTGCGTCGCTATGTTGAGTCTCAGGTTTATCAGGGTGTTGTTGAAAACCTGGCCAGCGAGCAGGCCGCACGTATGGTGGCGATGAAAGCCGCGACCGACAATGGCGGCAGCCTGATTAAAGAGCTGCAGTTGGTTTACAACAAAGCTCGTCAGGCCAGCATTACTCAGGAACTCACCGAGATCGTCGGTGGTGCATCCGCGGTATAACCAGGTTAATTCGTAGAGGATTCATGATGGCTACTGGAAAAATTGTCCAGGTAATCGGCGCCGTGGTTGACGTCGAATTCCCTCAGGATGCCGTACCGCGCGTGTACGATGCTCTTGAGGTTAAGAATAGTAACGAGACGCTGGTGCTGGAAGTTCAGCAGCAGCTCGGCGGCGGTATCGTGCGTACCATCGCTATGGGTTCTTCCGACGGTCTGCGTCGTGGTCTGGAAGTGACTGACCTCGAACACCCGATCGAAGTCCCGGTAGGTAAAGCAACACTGGGTCGTATCATGAACGTGCTCGGTCAGCCGATCGACATGAAAGGCGACATCGGTGAAGAAGAGCGTTGGGCTATCCACCGCGCAGCACCTTCCTACGAAGAGCTGTCCAGCTCTCAGGAACTGCTGGAAACCGGCATCAAAGTTATCGACCTGATGTGTCCGTTCGCGAAGGGCGGTAAAGTCGGTCTGTTCGGTGGTGCGGGTGTAGGTAAAACCGTAAACATGATGGAGCTGATCCGTAACATCGCGATCGAGCACTCTGGTTACTCTGTGTTTGCGGGCGTGGGTGAACGTACTCGTGAGGGTAACGACTTCTACCACGAAATGACCGACTCCAACGTTCTGGACAAAGTATCCCTGGTGTATGGCCAGATGAACGAGCCGCCGGGAAACCGTCTGCGCGTTGCGCTGACCGGCCTGACCATGGCTGAGAAGTTCCGTGATGAAGGTCGTGACGTTCTGCTGTTCGTTGACAACATCTACCGTTATACCCTCGCCGGTACTGAAGTATCCGCACTGCTGGGCCGTATGCCTTCAGCGGTAGGCTACCAGCCTACGCTGGCGGAAGAGATGGGTGTTCTGCAGGAACGTATCACCTCGACCAAAACCGGTTCTATCACCTCCGTTCAGGCGGTATACGTACCTGCGGATGACTTAACTGACCCGTCTCCGGCAACCACCTTTGCGCACCTTGACGCAACCGTGGTACTGAGCCGTCAGATCGCGTCCCTGGGTATCTACCCGGCCGTTGACCCGCTGGATTCCACCAGCCGTCAGCTGGATCCGCTGGTTGTTGGTCAGGAGCACTACGACACCGCGCGTGGCGTACAGTCTCTGCTGCAACGTTACCAGGAACTGAAAGACATCATCGCCATTCTGGGTATGGATGAACTGTCTGAAGAAGACAAACTGGTGGTCGCGCGCGCTCGTAAGATCCAGCGCTTCCTGTCCCAGCCGTTCTTCGTTGCGGAAGTATTCACCGGTTCTCCGGGTAAATACGTTTCCCTGAAAGACACCATCCGTGGCTTTAAAGGCATCATGGAAGGCGAATATGATCACCTGCCAGAGCAGGCGTTCTACATGGTCGGTTCCATCGACGAAGCCGTGGAAAAAGCCAAAAAACTTTAACGCCTTAATCGGAGGGTGATATGGCAATGACTTACCACCTGGACGTCGTCAGCGCAGAGCAACAAATGTTCTCTGGTCTGGTCGAGAAAATCCAGGTAACGGGCAGTGAAGGTGAACTGGGTGTTTTCCCGGGTCACGCACCGCTGCTCACCGCCATTAAGCCTGGTATGATCCGCATCGTAAAACAGTTCGGTCATGAAGAGTTTATCTACCTGTCCGGCGGCATTCTCGAAGTGCAGCCTGGCAGTGTGACCGTTCTGGCTGATACCGCTATTCGTGGTCAGGATCTCGACGAAGCGCGAGCCCTGGAATCGAAGCGTAAAGCAGAAGAGCACATTCAAAGCTCTCACGGTGACGTGGATTACGCTCAGGCGTCTGCGGAGCTGGCGAAAGCCATCGCGAAACTGCGTGTTATCGAGTTGACGAAAAAAGCGATGTAACACCGGCTTGAACGTTAAAAAGCCAGTCTGGTTTCCAGGCTGGCTTTTTTTATGGCTGCGTTCCAGGAAAAATGAAACTGAAAATGCGTTTTAATATTTTGTGATGTAGTTCACAAAAATATTGATCGGTCAAAAAATGAGGCGTAGACTCCGTTTTTGTGAAGTTCATCACAGAAATTAACTCCAGAAAAACAGGACACCCCCCTATGAAACTGATCAATAAAATCATCGCCATCTTCAGCAACATGACCATCTCTTTTGGTAGCTTCAACTAAATTGCTGATTTGCCGCGTGGCGCTGCGCTTACCGTCGTGTGATAAGCGAGCGCCATCTGGCTAGCGGTTCAAACCTGCCAAAACCGTACCTTCTTCTAATTCCTTCCCTTCGCTGTTAACGCTCTTGCCTTGAGCAATAAAATAATTCGTCTTATCAATATTCCCGATCACCGCATCGTCATAACGACCCGGTTTACTGCGCACGGATTTATTGCCCGTAAACACACCCTGCGTGGATGCATCTCCATACGGGCTTGGGCGAAAAATAAAGTTAAATCGTTGGTTATCCACGGCAATATTGTTCTCAACCACCAGCTTGCCAGGGTTGAAGTTGTCGGTGAAACCGTCCAGTTGGTTACCGATCGCTTTACTGTTACGTATCTGATGAGCAACGGGTTGCCCTTCTCCACCCAGCTTAAAACCGTTGCTGGTATTGTTGCTGGCAATAGAATTCTCGATCACCACAACGCCATTAGCCCCGTCTTCAATCTTATTAAACAAGTCAAAACCGTCATCGATATTGTCGTGCGCATAACAACGCTCAAGCCGGTTGCCTTCCCCGACGCGCATTTTCACCGCAAAACCATCAGCGTTGATTTTGCCAGCATCTTCATTGCCCCAGGATTCCGAGTCGACTACACGGTTGTCGCTGGCCCATAGCGCGCGGCCAATTTTCTCCGGCGAAGAAATTTGAATACCAGTATCGTCATTGCGCCAGGCAATGACGTTTTCGATCAGGTTATGGCTACCCTGCACGCGCAGACTCTTATCGGTAACTTCGATGCCTTTGATATGCCAGTAACTGGCATCAAGCAGTAAGCCGTGAATAACCGCTTTGCCATCGGCTTGCAGGGTTTTGCGGTTGTTTTGTAGGCCGCTGGCGGTGAGAGGAATCTCGGTATACGCATAATCGCCTGCTTGCAGGATGATTTTGCCGCCTGGAGGCAGCAAACGAATGGCGGTGGGTAAATCTACTGGCGATGCGGCGGTTCCGGCCCCCTCGGCGTTTCCTTGTGGCGAAACCATTAATGTCGAGGCGGTGATTGCGGAAATCTTCTCAACCTTTATCTGCTGATTTATCGTCGCGCCGCCGCTGGTGGGAATAAATGTCAGCGCGAAAGTTGCGCTTTGCGTAAGCGTTGTAGGGACGGCATACATCTCGCCAGCTTTGACCGGTTTTTCATTACCGATCACCACTTCATCTTGCCGAACGCTGAACATGCCGTCATCGTTCGCGCGCGCCTGAAAGGTGTATTGTTCACTGCTGCTCTGCGCGGGAGACGCCATTTGCACCAGCACGGGTAATGGCTCGGCCTGCCAGGGTTTTGACGCAACAGTGTGCGCCACCGACGTGGTTAGCGAGGCATCGGTGACGGTGATTTTTGCATTTCGCGACGCGAAGAACCCGACGTAGTAATGGTCGTTATTCTGTACCGAGATAAGATCCGCGCGCGGAACGCTGTGGCTAACCCATTGATCACTTCCCGCAGGCGCCCACGCGCTGATAAAACCGTCGTCGGTTCGTGTAAGCCTTAAGCGAAAAGTCGGCGTCTGGCGAAGATCCACCTCCTCCTGATAGCTCTTTTTCACGATTGCCGCGCCCGCGTTACCCCACGGCTGGCTGATCCCTTCCCGGCTGATGGCCTGCATCTTTACGCGAAAGTTATCCTTTTTATCCTGCGTCATGATGGCGTTCATCACCATATTCGACGCGGCGGGAAACTCTTCGTAACCTGCTTTTAGCGGCTGCTGGCGCGGGGGACCAAGCACATCGCGCACCAACAGGCCTGCGCCCTCTTGCGCGGCGGGTTTTGCGCCGTTTTCCGGGCCGAATTGCTCAACAGTGATAGTGGCCTGTAAGACAAAATTTTTATCGTGCGGAAGCGTGGTATAGAAAAAGGTCAGGCCATCATGGGAGTTAGCGATTTTTCCGCCGCGGCTTTCGAGAGTAATCGGCTTTGAAAGATCGACTTCATCCGCAGGCGTCAGTTTTTTGCCGTCGATGGTAACATCATTGACACCAATCTTTTCCGGCAGCACGTTGGACGAGAAATTGACGTCGGTAGATTGCCCAAACGCAATGGCTTTCCAGACTGCGGCCGGTTCAGCCAGTGTCGAGGTGGAGATAAGCGAACTGCACACAGCAAGAGCCAGAGGTATTTTATAATTCATTTTATTCTCCTGATTAATAATTGCCGGTCATTATCATCAAGATGAAACACTGTTTCTTTTTTGTAGCTCACACTCTTTAATGACTAAAACAGTGTTTTGTTTTTAAGCGATCTTTATTCAGGAAGAAAAAAAACGCCTAACTCATTGTATGTATGAGCCGCAGGCTAAAATGACGCTACTTTTCAGCGGCAAACTGATTTACTCTGCCCGCAAAACTACCGTCAAATGGGCTGTAACAGGGGATGTTGAGCATTTCACCAGCAGTCCATTTCATGCTACAAAATATGTAGTATTTTCAAAATGAAAGAGGTTAACTTCTTTCCCAAATGATAGTCAGGACGCTTATGTTGAACGCAAATTTGAGTGTGGTGATCCTTGCTGCTGGCAAAGGCACACGCATGTATTCCGATCTGCCCAAAGTGCTGCATACCCTTGCAGGAAAATCGATGGTTCAGCATGTCATTGATGCCGCTAATAATCTTGGTGCCGATCACGTTCATCTGGTTTATGGTCACGGCGGCGAACTGCTCAAACAGCGCCTTACTGACGATAAACTCAACTGGGTGCTGCAAGCTGAACAACTCGGCACCGGTCACGCCATGCAACAGGCCGCGCCATTTTTCGCAGACGACGAAGACATTTTAATGCTCTATGGCGATGTCCCGCTGATCTCAGTCGAGACCCTCCAGCGCCTGCGCGATGCGAAACCGCAGGGCGGCATTGGCCTTCTCACCGTTAAACTCGACGATCCCACCGGTTATGGTCGCATCACGCGCGAAAATGGCGTGGTGACGGGTATTGTCGAACAGAAAGATGCCAGCGAAGCCGAGCGCCTGATTAATGAGATCAATACCGGCATTTTGGTCGCCAATGGCGGCGATCTGAAACGCTGGCTCAGCAAACTCACCAATAATAATGCCCAGGGTGAATACTACATCACGGACATCATCAGCCTGGCGTATCAAGAAGGACGTGAAATCACCGCCGTGCATCCGCAGCGCTTAAGCGAAGTGGAAGGGGTTAACAACCGCCTGCAACTGTCACGTCTTGAACGCGCTTATCAGTCTGAGCACGCTGAAAAATTGCTGCTGGCTGGCGTTATGCTGCGCGATCCTGCTCGTTTCGATCTGCGCGGTACGCTGACCCACGGGCGAGATGTGGAGATCGATGCTAACGTAATTATCGAAGGCAACGTCAAACTCGGCGATCGCGTGAAGATTGGCGCGGGTTGCATCCTGAAAAATACCGTGATTGGTGACGATTGTGAAATCAGCCCGTACAGCGTGGTAGAAGATGCGCGCCTGGACGCCGATTGCACCGTCGGGCCGTTCGCGCGTTTGCGCCCCGGCGCAGAGCTGCTGGCTGGCGCGCACGTGGGCAACTTCGTTGAAATGAAAAAAGCGCGTCTGGGTAAAGGCTCCAAAGCCGGTCATCTGACTTACCTGGGCGATGCGGAAATCGGCGACAACGTAAATGTCGGCGCAGGTGTGATTACGTGCAATTACGATGGCGCAAACAAATTTAAAACCATCATCGGCGATGATGTTTTCGTTGGCTCCGATACGCAATTGGTGGCGCCGGTTACTGTGGCAAAAGGCGCAACTATCGCCGCCGGTACCACTGTTACGCGCGATGTCGCTGAAAATGAACTGGTGTTAAGCCGTGTACCGCAGGTTAACAAACAGGGCTGGCAGCGTCCGGTGAAGAAAAAGTAATTCGATGTAGGCCGGATAAGCGTAGCGCCATCCGGCAATCAAAGCGCCATTCAGTAACAATTTAGGGATGAGAGGAAAGATAATTCCTCCGCCCGCAAAGCAGTACCTATAAAAATAACCCCACTCTCTACAAGGCTCGGGGCGTCCGATATTCGGACACTTACACGAAATAATTCGTGTTGCAGGAAAGCTAACGCACCTGCGGCGCGAAGAATGAAGTGTAAACAGGTTGGTGACAACACATGGCATAACGCCAAAATCGGAATCAAAAATATGTGTGGAATTGTAGGCGCAGTCGCGCAGCGTGATGTAGCAGAAATTCTTCTCGAAGGTTTACGTCGTCTCGAATACCGCGGATATGACTCTGCCGGTCTGGCCGTCGTCGACAGCGAAGGTCGCATGACCCGTCTGCGCCGCCTCGGCAAAGTGCAGATGCTTTCTCAGGCGGCGGAAGACCACCCGCTGCATGGCGGCACCGGTATCGCGCACACGCGTTGGGCAACGCACGGCGAACCGTCAGAAGGAAACGCGCATCCGCATGTTTCTGAACATATCGTCGTTGTCCACAACGGCATCATTGAAAACCATGAACCGCTGCGCGAAGAGTTAAAAGCGCGCGGCTATGTGTTCGTCTCTGAAACAGACACTGAAGTTATCGCGCACCTGGTGCACTGGGAGCTGGAACAGGGCGGTACGCTGCGTGAAGCGGTACTGCGTGCTATTCCGCAATTACGTGGCGCTTACGGCACCGTGATTATGGATACCCGCGATCCCGGCACGCTGCTGGCTGCGCGCTCCGGTAGCCCGCTGGTTATCGGTCTTGGTATGGGCGAAAACTTTATCGCCTCCGATCAGCTGGCGTTACTGCCGGTTACTCGCCGCTTTATCTTCCTTGAAGAAGGGGATATCGCCGAAGTGACCCGCCGTAGCGTCACGGTGTTTGATAAATCTGGCGCCCAGGTTAAACGCCCGGACATCGAATCCAATCTGCAATACGACGCCGGTGATAAAGGTATTTATCGCCACTACATGCAGAAAGAGATCTACGAGCAGCCGAACGCCATCAAAAATACCCTGACCGGTCGTATTAGCCACGGCGAAGTGGATCTCAGCGAATTGGGGCCGAACGCCAATGAAATGCTGTCGAAAGTCGAGCATATTCAAATCGTGGCCTGCGGGACCTCTTACAACTCCGGTATGGTTTCCCGTTACTGGTTTGAAGCGCTGGCTGGTGTGCCGTGTGATGTGGAAATCGCCTCTGAATTCCGCTATCGCAAATCCGCTGTGCGTCGCAACAGCCTGATGATCACGCTGTCGCAATCCGGTGAAACGGCAGATACGCTGGCGGCTCTGCGCTTGTCAAAAGAGCTGGGTTACCTGGGATCGCTGGCGATTTGTAACGTGCCGGGTTCCTCGCTGGTGCGTGAATCCGATCTGGCGATGATGACCAATGCCGGTACCGAAATCGGTGTCGCCTCGACCAAAGCGTTTACCACACAGTTAACCGTGTTGCTGATGCTGGTGGCGAAACTGAGCCGCCTGAAAGGTCTGGACGCGGCTATCGAACATGACATCGTGCAGGGTTTGCAGGCGCTGCCAAGCCGTATCGAGCAGATGCTGTCACAGGATAAACGCATTGAAGCGCTGGCAGAGGACTTCTCTGACAAGCATCACGCGCTGTTCCTCGGTCGCGGCGATCAGTATCCGATTGCGCTGGAAGGCGCGCTGAAACTGAAAGAGATCTCCTATATCCACGCTGAAGCCTACGCGGCCGGTGAGCTGAAACATGGCCCGCTGGCGCTGATCGATGCGGATATGCCGGTTATCGTTGTTGCGCCAAACAACGAACTGCTGGAAAAACTGAAATCGAACATTGAAGAAGTCCGCGCCCGTGGCGGCGTGCTGTATGTCTTCGCCGATCAGGATGCCGGTTTCACCAGCAGCGACAATATGCACATCATCGAGATGCCGCATGTAGAAGAAGTCATTGCACCTATTTTTTACACCGTGCCGCTGCAACTGCTGGCTTACCACGTTGCGCTGATCAAAGGCACCGACGTTGACCAGCCGCGTAACCTGGCGAAATCGGTGACCGTGGAATAAGTTTTCACTGGCACGATAACGCTTAAAACGTAGCCCACAAAAATCCGGTAATACCTTCAACAGGTGTACCGGATTTTTTTATGCCCCCGCCCAAATGCCTTGCACGGCTCAGTTCAATACCTGATGGTTCGCCGGTTTTCCGCCCCTGATAATTCCCCCATCGCCCCTTATATCCGTTAAAGGGGGCACGCAAAGGGGAGACATCATGGATGTTGATCAACTGGTAAATAGACTCTCCAGCCTGGCGCACCAGGCGGGGGACGCCATTAACGACAAGATGAGCGGCAACGATTTGAACAATCCCGAAGCGATGCTTCAGGCGCAATTTGCCGTGCAACAGTACTCCACGTTTATCAATTACGAGAGTGCGATGATCAAAACCATAAAGGACATGCTCAGTGGAATCATTGCCAAAATCTGACGGCCTCAGCGACGCAGAACGCCGCCTGTTGCTGGAAGTCATGTTCGCCGGGCTTAACCACAATTTGCGCGCTCAGGTGCAGGCCATGCTGCCAGCGCTGCCGTGTATTGTCCCGGATCAAAAATTACAGGCGCTGTGTCTGGCTTTACTGCTGGCAGGGCTCAATGAGCCGCGAAAAGCAGGCCAAATCCTAGAGCGGGTTGATCTTCCCGAAGCGAAAGCATTGCGCCCCTTTTTCCCGTACCCAAGGGGAGGAACCCAGCAATGAACATCATCAATCATCGATCACTCCCCATCGACCGGATGCTGACAGTGCCTGATGAACCCCCAACGCAACAGCAAGCGGATCGCTTCTCTGCGCTTTTACAGGCTGATTTGCCGTCTGGCGCAGTATCTCCACAAGAGATGCTCACCCGGCAACTTAACACGGTGGGATTAACGGTGGGGGTCGATCTCTGCGCCAAGCTGACGGGCTCCGTATCGCAATCGATCAATAAGCTGGTGAACATGACATGAAGTGGATACGCAGAATGTGCCTGGCCTGCCTGGTGATGTTGCTCACGGCATGCCGTGTGGGGCTTTATCACTCGCTGCAAGAGGAGGAAGCCAATCAGATGCTGGCCATCCTGATGCAGCACCATATCGATGCGGATAAACAGCAGGAAGAAGGCGGCGTGACGTTAAACGTCGAGCAATCCCAGTTTATCAATGCCGAAGAGTTACTCAGGCTTAACGGCTTTCCACGGCGGAAATTCATCACGGCCGACACCATGTTTCCGCCCAATCAACTGGTGGTATCGCCACTGGAGGAACAGCAGAAAATCAGCTTTTTGAAAGAACAGCGCATCGCCGGAATGCTCAGCCAGATGGATGGCGTCGTCAATGCCACCGTCACGATTGCGCTGCTGCCGACAGACGGCGAAAGCAGCGCCAGCCCAACGTCCGTTGCGGTGTTTATCAAATATTCACCGCAGGTGAACTTAGAGGCGTTTCGCACGAACATTAAGGAATTGATTGAAAAATCGATTCCAGGGCTTGAGTACAGCCAAATCAGTATTCTGATGCAACCAGCTGAATTAAGGATGCTGGCCGATTTGACCGATCTTCAAAGCCTCACAACGCCGGGTGTCATGAACACGGATAACAGGAAGGTGATGCAATGGCTAACCCGATACTCTCGTTGGTTAACGTTAATGCTGTTGTGTCTGGTGAGCCTGACGGCTCTGCTGACGTTCCACCACTGGCGCAAACACCGGCACTAACCCGGCCGAACCCGCGCGTGCTGCAACTCTATCGGTATATGTGGCAGCCCGCGCGTTATGCATCGCGGGAATGGCTGCACCTGTTGGGCTTTCATCCGCCTGATGGCTGGCATTATGGAGACAATCCGGCGCGGGATCGCGCCCTTGACCAGGCCTTGCGCGCCCGCTTGAAGCCGGTTGCCATTACTGGTTGTTTGAATGACCGGCAGCAGCGGCTGGCTAGCCTGGCGCCTCGTATGGTGACGTATGCGCTGGGGCTGGGATTAATGCCCCTCGCTTGCAGTGATTACTTTATGTTGCCTGATTACCGGCAAGCACTGCTCAAGTGGTTCACTGACGATGAAATCTGGCGTTTGTACGGCTGGCTTGGGCACACAAGCAACACGCGGCTCTCTGTGCAGGCAATGTCAACGACAGCAATAAACATCGGCACCCTGGCTTTACACCGGGCGGCGCGACACAACCCGGTTTTACACGCGTTGTTAATCCTGTTGCCGCCACCCCAACGGGCGCTTTGGCCGAAGGTGCCTCAAACCGCGCTCATGTTTCTGGAGTCTTTACTATGAGCCTTTCCACCTTACCGCTGCTTGAGCTTGAGACAAACCAGCGGCTTCCCCAGCAAAACGTCATTGAAGCGCAGTGGTTACAGTCGCAAATCCACCTTGCCCTCGAAAAAGAGCAGGATGAAAAACAGTCCCGCAGCATACTCAACGCAGCCCGGCGAAAGGCGGAGAAAATCGTGCGTGACAGCGCGTATTCGCAGCTTAAACAGCAGAAAAAATGGGAAGCGGAAAACGCCATCCTGCGCCGAAATATGCTGGAACAAATGGAGTCGGAGTGGCTGGCAAAGCACGTAAAGCGTTTATGCGAGGAAGAAACGCAGCATCAGCAATGCGTTGATCAGGCGGCAGAGTTCATTCTGAACAGCGTCGAACAAGTATTGAGCGCATGGTTCGATCAACAACCGATCGACAGCACCTTATGCCACCGTCTGGCGAAACAGGCGCAGTCGATGGCGCAGGAAGGGGCGCTTCGATTACGCATCCATCCTCAGCACCTGGCACTGATGCGTGAACACTTTGGCGATCGGTTCACACTGGTTGAAGACCCGGATTTCGCCCCGGACAGGGCCGAACTCGCCTCAATGCACTATTCCGTGGAATTTTCACTCAGCGAGCACTTCTGGCAGTTATTGGCCTGGCTTCGCAAAGGTGATGACACAGGAGGCAAGAATGAATGCCAATCTTAATGAGGTAAACGCGATCTCTTTTCCTGAGCCCTCTTCCAGCCAGAATACCGGGCAGGAAGAGGCTATTTCTCCCGCCATGCTGGCGATGGAGGTATTGCAGGAAACGGCGGGTTCAGCCATTTACGAAACGCTGGAAGAGATGGGAATGGCGCTCAGTGGCAAGCTGTGGGAGCAGAAAAAGCAACCTGGCGTTGAGACGTCGCAACGCAGGCAGCAAGCGTTACTGCGGCTGGTTAAGCAAATGCAGGAAAACACAAGCCTGGTGCTCGGCCTTTCTGCGATGAAAAGCAGCGATTGCCCCGAGCTTGAAAGGGCGCAGCAGATCATCGTTATCGCGCTGGCGCTTGCGGCGGGTGGGGTGTCAGGAGAGAAAAAACGCGCCCTGCAAGCGCGATTAGATGCGCTCACGACGCAGGAGGGATGGGAACTCGCCGTGTGTAGTTTGCTGGAGCTAAATACAGTTGATTCGGCGATGCTGGCATCGTTAAAACGCCTTATGCAGCAGGCCATTGATGAGGATGAGATGCCGTTGTCGCAGTGGTTCAAGCGCGTGGCAAGCTGGCCCGACCGCCGCGAGCGAGTGCGCATTTTGCTGCGCGCCATGGCGTTTGAACTGAGCGTCTGTGTCGATGCCTCACAGCAACAGCGCCTGGCTGCAGTGCTGGTACGTCTGCGCCGTTTGTTGTTGTTTCTGGGGCTGGAAAAAGAGTGCCAGCGCGAGGAGCGGATTTGCCAACTCGCGCCGGGCACCGTGTTGCCGTTGTTGCTCGATATCATTGGCGAGCGCTGGCTTTTTCGCGACAGGTTGCTTAGCAGGCTGACCGCGATCGTCGCTTCACCGCGCATGCTTAACCGGCTTCTCCAGCAACTGGATGCGCTCTTTACTTGGTTACCCGATCGCTGTTTTAACGATGACGATCAGCGTGAGCAAATCCTCGAAACCGTGCGGGAAGTGAAAGGGGTTCAGGTTTTCCCCTGATGCCACAATCCCCTCCGTTCTGCGAACCTGTTGGCTGATTCAGCACGACAGCGGAGCATCGGGATGGAGTGGGATCTGGTTACCCAACGCAATATTCAACTCTTTATACGCCTGGCGGGATTGGCTCATCATCCTCTGGCGGCGGATATGCAATGGCGACAGGCGCATTACCAAACGCACCTCGGTTACCGCCATGGTCGGGTCTCTCTGTGCCAGCTCTTTCCCCATTCTCCTTTCGACAAAGTGCGGCTGCTTACGTTGCTAAGCGACTGGCGACCATCGGCTTTTTACGGCATTCCTCAGCGGGTATTTCAGGTGCGCAAAGGGTTGGCGATCAGTTGTTCACCGCCGCCTGATTCCTCGGCGGAACTCTGGCTGCAGCTGCACCGGCGACAAATCGCCTTAATGGGGTCGCGATGAAGATCCGTCTGATAAATGGCGCGAAGCTACAGCAGTGGCTCAACGCGTGCGCCCATCGCCAGGATATTGTGCTGGCGGTTGTGCTGCTGATTGCCATTGTGATGATGATTCTGCCCCTACCGACATGGGTGGTGGATATGCTGATCACCGTCAACCTGATGTTTTCCGTGATCCTGCTATTAGTGGCGACCTACCTTAACGATCCGCTGGATTTGTCGGTCTTCCCGTCGTTGCTGCTTATTACCGCGCTGTACCGGTTGTCGCTGACGATAAGCACGTCCCGGCTGGTGCTGCTGCAACATAACGCCGGGCAAATTGTGGATGCGTTTGGCCGTTTTGTGGTTGGCGGAAACCTGACGGTCGGCGTGGTGGTGTTCGCCATCATCACCATTGTGCAATTCATTGTGATTACAAAGGGTACCGAGAGAGTGGCGGAAGTCTCTGCCCGCTTCTCACTGGACGGCATGCCCGGTAAGCAAATGAGTATCGATGGGGATTTGCGAGCAGGGGTTATTGATGCGGATCAGGCTCGCCATTTGCGCCAGCATGTCCAGCGGGAAAGTCGCTTTCTCGGCGCGATGGACGGTGCGATGAAGTTTGTCAAAGGCGACACCATCGCGGGCATTATTGTGGTGCTGGTGAACATTATCGGCGGCATTATTATTGCGGTTGCCCAGTACGGGATGCCGCTCGATGAAGCCGTGCGGACCTACAGCGTGCTGTCGATTGGCGACGGTTTATGCGGCCAAATCCCCTCTTTGTTAATTTCCCTGAGCGCCGGGATCATCGTGACCCGCGTTCCCGGCGAGAAGCGCCAGAACCTGGCGTCCGAACTCAGCTCCCAAATCGCCAGGCAGCCGCAGGCGTTGATCTTAACCGCGCTGGTGCTGATCCTGCTTGCCTGCATTCCCGGTTTTCCGTTTATGACGCTGGCCCTATTCGCCGCACTGCTGGCGTTACCATTGATAGTGCTGCGCCGCAAAAAGGGCGGCATCACAATAGGTAGCGCAGGAAAAGTGCCGGAAAAAGAGAGCATGATGCCCGGCGCCTGCCCGTTGATGTTACGCCTTACCCCCGCATTGCATTGCGCTGATTTGGTTCGTGATATCGACGCCATGCGCTGGCGGCTGTTTGAGGACTACGGTGTTCCGTTACCGGAAGTGAATATTGAAGTGCTGGCGGCTGAGCCAACGGAGTGGTTGAGCGTTCTGCTGTACCAGGAACCGGTTTTCTCTCTGTCGCTTCCTTCTGAAGCGCACTCCATGTTGCTGGGCGCGGCCCCGCAAGTGGAAGGGGACTGCCAGACACTGCCTGACGGGATGGGGAAAATCAGTTGGTTTTCACAGGCGATGGGCGAAAAAGCGCGGGGTCTTGGCTTTGCGATCGTTTCGGGGACTCAGCGCGTCACCGCCCTACTGGAATGCGTGTTACTGCGCCATATGGCGGAGTTTATCGGCGTTCAGGAGACGCGTTATCTCATGGATGCCATGGAAAAACGCTACTCCGAACTGGTCAAAGAGCTGCAACGCCAGCTTCCGATTAGCAAGGTCACCGAAACCTTGCAACGGCTGGTCTCGGAGCAGGTTTCCATTCGCGATTTACGCCTTATCTTCGGCACACTTATCGACTGGGCGCCACGTGAAAAAGACGCGCTGATGCTCACGGAGTACGTCCGCATCGCGCTGCGACGCCATATTCTGCATCGCGTTAACCCGCAAGGAGACGCGCTGCCGGTGTTACGCATCGGCGAAGGTATCGAGAACCTGATCCGCGAATCTATCCGCCAGACGGCGATGGGCACCTATGCCGAGTTGTCCCCCCAGCACAAATCTCAAATCCTCAAACTTGTCGAACAGGCCGTGGAAAAATCAGCCCGCTTACTGATCGTCACGTCCGTGGATGCACGGCGTTTTCTGCGAAAAATGACCGAAACGGCGCTGTTTGATGTGCCGGTTTTATCCTGGCAGGAGCTTGGCGAAGCCAGCCTTGTTCAGGTGATTGACAGTATCGACCTCAGCGAAGAGGCGTTAGCCGAAGATGATGAGTGAATGGATGCGAAACCGGAAACCCGCGCCGGACGGCTATCAGCGACGTGGCCGCATTCAGCGCATCAGTTCAACACTGCTGAAAGTGTGGCTGCCCGGCGTATTTATGGGAGAACTCTGCCGTATCCAGCCCGGCGGTGAACTCGCCGAGGTGGTCGGTATAAACGGCGGGGAAGCTCTGCTATCGCCTTTCGCCAGTACCACCGGCTTGCAGTGTGGTCAGCCCGTTGTCCCCTTAAGGCGTCGCCACCAGGTGCCTGTTGGCGAGGGTTTATTGGGACGCGTGATTGATGGTTTCGGCCAGCCGTTAGATGGCGGTCAGCCGCCGGAAGTGAGCTGGCGAGACTATGATGCGCCGCCGCCATCGGTGATGTCCCGTCGCCCTATCGATCAGCCTTTAATGACAGGGATTCGCGCCATCGACAGCGCACTGACCTGCGGAGCAGGACAGCGAATCGGCATTTTTTCCGCCCCCGGAGTGGGTAAAAGCACGCTGTTGTCGATGCTCTGCAACGCCCCGGATGCGGATATCAATGTGCTGGTCTTGATTGGTGAGCGTGGGCGTGAAGCGCGTGAATTTATCGATCTCTCGTTAGCGCCCGAGGCGCGTCGGCGCAGCGTCATTGTGGTCGCGACCTCCGATCGCCCCGCCCTGGAGCGTGTTAGGGCGTTGTCCGTTGCCACCACCCTCGCAGAAGCCTTTCGCGACAGCGAAAAGCATGTGCTGCTGCTGGTCGATTCCCTGACGCGCTACGCCAGAGCGGCACGAGAAATTGGCCTGGCCGCCGGAGAACCCGCCGTTGCGGGGGGCTACCCGCCCAGCGTCTTTAGCGCATTACCCAAACTTCTGGAACGCGCTGGCAAGGCGGAAAAAGGCAGCATTACGGCGTTCTACAGCGTGCTGGTCGAGGCCGATGATATGAACGAACCGCTGGCGGATGAAGTTCGCTCCCTACTTGATGGCCATATCGTGTTATCCCGACAGCTTGCGGAAAAGGGGCATTTCCCGGCGATTGATGTCCAGGCGAGCCTCAGCCGAATCATGCCCGCCGTGACCAGCGAGGAACATCGCCAGCTTGCCAGCGCGCTGCGGCAAAATCTGGCGACGTACCAGGAGGTTGAATTGTTGGTGCGTATTGGCGAGTACCAACGTGGGCAGGATGCGGCGGCCGATCGGGCTATCGACTTGCATCCGACTATCTGCGCGTTTTTGCAACAAAATCAGGAGGAGTTATGCCATGTCGAAATGCTACTGCAAACGCTGAGAGCGCTCGTAGCGAACTGATTTTCAGGAAACTCCTGAAGGTGAATAAGCTGCGAGAAGCGCAATTGCGTAGACAACAAGCGGGCGTTGAACAGCAGTTGCGCGCTCTGTTGACCGAGTTGCAAGGCTGCCGCTTACACCTTGCAGAAGTGACGGTCAGGTTGAAAGTGCTCCTGAACTGGCAGGGAACGTTGCACAGCCAACAACTGTTGGAAAAAAAACGAAAAATGGCCGAACTGTTCACCCAAGGACATAAGCTGCTGGCGCTGCAATGCCAGCTGCGAGACAACCAGCAACAGCTTGAAAACCAGTGCAGTGAAGTACAAAAAAACCTGAACCGGCTGCTGAAAAAGAAAGAAAAAATAACCCGAGTACTGGCGGATGAGTGCCATCAAAGTTGAGGGCAGCATCGGCCAGTTACCCGATGCTCACCTTGAGGCGCGAGAGCCGGAAACCGAGGGCGCGCGTTTTGCGCAGCTAATGCTACGCGCCCTGCCGCCAGCGGCAAACAGACGAGTAGTTACAGCGAACCTGGCGCGCTACCGCGTGGTGGGCGGGCCGCTCGACGGCGTGGAATGTGAAGTGAGCGAAACGGCGCAGGCGGTTCGGCTTCGCCTTTACGTTCATTGCCATCGGCTTTACCGGACGCTGAAAACCTCAACGGGATGGCTGGAACATCACCTGCAATGCCCTGGATACGCAGTCACACTGGAGATCCATTATGTTAAGCGTGGCGTATGAAGAACACCCTTGGGTGGATAGCTTTCCGGCACATGGCGTTGTGATCGATGAGCTGACGCTTGCGATGCGGGAATGCCCGGCGCAGGAAGGGGTGCTGTTTTCGCTCAGTTGCAAAGAGACGCCGTGCGCGATTTGGCTGCCTGTTCCTCTCTGGCAGCAGTGGTGCGAAGTCGTTATCGGCACGAGTGATATATCTGCCATCGATCCGTTGCTGCTGCACGGTATCGCCGAATGGGCACTCTCACCGTTATTGCGTGCCGGTGACGCGACGCTTCGCCAGGACGAACATCCGTTACGTTGCAGTAATGCGCCTCAGCACATCGCGCTTAACGCCAGTTGGCGTGTTGATCAGCATGATTTTCACGCCCTGCTGTTTGGCTGGCCGCCGTCCTTTTTCGCGACGTTAGCCGAGAAAGTGCAACTTGCAGCGCGACAAACCCATCCCTGCCTGCCGGTGATCTTTCCTCTTTACATTGGCTGGACGCAACTTACCCTGGCGGAAATAGCCGCGATGAATACCGACATGGGCGTGCGGATGCGCTGTTTTGGCAATGCCAGAGCGGGCATTTTCGCGATGGGATTACCCGGCGGTTTCAACGCCCGGGTGTGGCTAACAGCGGAGAAGACAATGAAATTTGATGAGCTGGTGGACGATATCGAAACCCTGCTTGCGACAGAAGCCGGCATCGCAAAAGAAGAGGCTGCGCAACCTGTCGAACTTGACCGGATCCCACAAAAAGTCGTTTTTGAGGTGGGACAAGCCAGTGTGGAACTGGGGCGGTTACGCCAGCTGCAAACGGGGGATATTTTGCCCGCCAGCGGCCACTTTACGCCGGAAGTCACCCTGCGGCTCATCGATGGGCGAGCGATAGGGCGCGGAGAACTGGTCGCCTGTGGCAGCGAGTTTCTGGTGCGCATTACGCGCTGGTACTTGACGCAGGATACGGTGAATACCTGATAGTGCCACGCGTTGCGAACGGCGTATGTTGGCCTCCTATCGTGGAGGAGGAAATACCATGTCTTTACCCGATTCGCCTGTGCAGCTCATCACTGTGTTGTTTCTGCTTTCCGTTCTCCCGCTGGTGATTGTAATGGGAACGTCCTTTCTTAAAATCGCCGTGGTTTTTTCTGTCCTGCGTAGCGCGCTGGGTATTCAGCAAGTTCCACCCAATATGGCGCTGTATGGGCTGGCGCTGGTTCTTTCCGTGTTCATCATGGGGCCGACGGCATTAGCGGTAAACGCGCGCTGGCACCCGGTGCCGCTCGCTGGCGCACCTGCCTGGAGAGCCTCCTGGGACAGCGAAGCGTTAACGCCTTATCGCCGCTTTTTGAAAGATAACGCCGAAGAGAAAGAGACCCGCTATTTTCACAGCCTGGTGAACAGAACGTGGCCGGCAGAGATTAAACGTAAGATTAAACCTGATTCGCTTTTGATATTGCTGCCCGCGTTTACCGTCAGCCAGCTGACGCAGGCTTTTCGTATTGGCTTGCTTATCTACCTGCCCTTTATCGCCATTGACCTGCTGGTTTCAAACGTCCTGCTGGCAATGGGCATGATGATGGTGTCGCCAATGACAATCTCGTTGCCATTCAAATTACTGATATTTCTGCTGGCGGGTGGCTGGCATTTAATTTTGTCTCAACTGGTACAGAGCTTCTCATGAACGATGCTGAACTCTCACACCTCACGACGCAGCTTTTGTGGATTGTCCTCATCACTTCGCTGCCGGTTGTGCTGGTCGCTTCCGTTGTCGGCGTGGCCGTCAGCCTGTGTCAGGCGCTGACCCAAATACAGGATCAGACCTTGCAGTTTATGTTAAAGCTGCTGGCGGTGGCGTTAGCGCTGATGACCAGCTATCCCTGGTTGGGCGGTATTTTGTTGAGTTATACCCGCCAGGTGATGCTGCAAATCGGCTCGCCTCTTTGAACTATGGAACAGCTAAATGGTTGGTTGATCACGCTGGCGTTGGCCCTGGCTCGCCCGGTGGGCATGTCACTGATGTTGCCGGTGTTAAGAGCCAGCAGCCTGGGTGCTGCGCTCCTGCGTAATGGCATCCTGATTTCGCTCATCCTTCCCGTTTTGCCTCTGCTGCATCCTTATGTCGCCAGTAACGGGCGATGGATGACGTTAATACCTGGGGAAGTGGCGTTTGGCTTCTTGCTGGGCTTTGGCGTCGCGATACCGTTCTGGGCGGTGGATATGGCGGGCTTCCTGCTAGACACCATGCGCGGCGCCACCATGGGCACTGTGTTTAATCCGGGGCTTGGCGTGCAGACTTCCATTTTTGGGCTGCTCTTTAGCCACTTTTTGTGCGCGCTCTTTTTTATCAGCGGCGGCATTAATCTCACATTGAACATTCTGTATGACTCTTACCGCTATCTGCCGCCGGGAAAGGCGCTGCTTTTTGATCACGCCTTCCTCACTTTCGTGCTGGCGCAGTGGCAAATGCTCTACCGCTTATGCCTGAGTTTTTCGCTCCCGGCCGTATTGTGCATGGTGATGTCTGACCTCGCGTTGGGGCTACTAAATCGCCTCGCGCAGCAACTGAATGTGTTTTCTCTCGCCATGCCGGTAAAGAGTACGCTGGTGCTGATCATGCTGATATTCACGCTCCCTTATGCTTTTCATTACTCGCTTGCCGAGAGTGACAAACTTTATCTGCATCTGAAGGTTTGGCTGGCGCATCATGAGTGAAAAAACAGAAAAACCGACCGAGAAAAAACTGCGCGATGGCCGTAAAGCAGGAAAAGTGGTGAAGAGTGTCGAAATCACCTCGGCGGTGCAGTTAGCCTTCCTTTTCCTCTATTTCCACTTCTTTATTGATTCGCTTATTCAGCGCGCATCGGCGTTGATATTGCTGGTGGTTAACGCAATCAATAAACCGTTTGTTTATGCTTTAGCGCAAATCAGCGCGGCATCGATCGCCTTTTTATCCAGAGCATTGCTGTTGCTGGCGGGTGGGCTGGCCATCACAGCCGTATTAGGGGTGATGCTGCAGATCGGGTTTGTTTTTGCCAGTAAGGCGATTGGCTTTAAAAGCGAAAGGTTGAATATCGCGAAGAATTTTAAGCGTCTCTTTTCGCTCAATAGCGCAATCGAGCTCCTCAAATCCAGCCTGAAAGTCATTTTCTTGTGTCTGATTTTTATGACCATCTTTTACACCTCCGCCAGGACCTTTCTTGCCTTGCCTTATTGCGGCGTGTCCTGTGCGCTGCCGGTCTTTTACCGTTTGATGAGAGAGATGTGGATAGGACTGATGGTTTTTTACGTTGTGCTTGGCGCGCTAGATTATGCATTTCAGCGCTATAAGTTATTGAAAGAACAGCGGATGAGTAAAGAGGATATTAAGCAGGAACATAAAGACACCGAAGGCGATCCGCAAACCAAAAGCCGGCGTCGTGCATTACAGAACGAGATACAAAGTGGCAGCCTGGCGCAATCTGTTAAGCAGTCAGTGGCCGTGGTGCGCAATCCAACACATTTTGCCGTTTGCATTGGCTATCATCCGACCGATATGCCCGTCCCCAGAGTGCTGGAAAAAGGGCGCGGTGACAGCGCATCTCATATCATTAAACTCGCTGAGTATAATCTCATTCCTGTCGTGGAAAATATCAGCTTAGCCAGAGCGCTTTTTTTCGAAGTGGAGCGTGGTGATAAAATTCCCGAATCACTGTTCGAGCCGGTAGCGGCATTGCTGCGTATCGTATTGCAAATAGAGTATGAGCATTGAGAAAAAAGCAGGTAAGGAAAACATAATCCTTACCTGCTCATGCGCTTATACGTCAGTTTTTAGCGCTGTGGCAACAAACAACTTAATAAGAAATGTTGAAAAAGAGGGCGGATTATATCCGGCCACTCTTCTGGTACGAGGCGCCTGACCAGGCAGTTCGAGACCGGCGATATGGGGAAGATACAAGGACAGACTATCGGCATTCTCCAGTACGATATTTACCATCAATGCGGGGTTATCTTTAATCAGTTGATTCGCCGCAGGCCCATCAAGTGGATCGATATTAAGGTGTCTATACAGGCGTGCCATAAATTTATCCGCAATCTCATTTCCTTCAATGCCTTCCGTCTCAATAAGGTTTTTAATCTTCTTGAAAATATATTGGGAGTCTTTCTGTTCTGTTGATTCATCAAAAATATAAGCGGCATCTATACTGGACACGGACAGGTGAGAATGTTCATGAATCATCGTATTAATTTGCAATTGTACTGCCTGATCGCGATATTGTTCTGGAACACTTTTTATATTGATGAATTGGTCGTTCACGATGTAAATAGTGTTACTTCTGTCGCCCTGAATAACATAAGCAACTTCAAGGTCTTGACCGAAATCAACATGACTTTTGTATATTTCAGGGTTTTTCGGATCTTTAGTCAATTTGCTGGAAACGATGACAATATTATCGTAGTTCTTCGCCAAACTTTCTTTAACGAGACCACGTATGCGCAATGCAACAGCTTGTAGCCTGGATCGAACCTGATCAATGACTGCTGCGTCAGTATTATCGACGGCATAAGATAAATACTGTTCAACAACGGTATCATATTCAGGATCCGTTAACTTCATAAATGCCTGGTCAAGTGTTGATATTGTCTCTGTAATCGCGCTGAAAACCTGTTTGCGAGTCTCCAGTATATAAGGGGGGATTTGCTTACCGGCATCACTGCTTGTATCCAGACCACGGTATACATCGTAAGACCATTTCGAATATTTCCCTTCAAAGAGTTCTTTTTCGAAAATATCAAGTGTTCCTCGCGACAAGTAATTAATATTTGTCGGGAGCGGAACGAATTGCGTAATGCTGCCCGGTGGAATGGTTTTCCCGGAAAAATGCTGCTGGCTGGTTGAAGGTGCCAAGTCTGATGGTGTCTTATCTTCACCCGGCTCTATCCATTTTGTGGGAAGGTGGACCTCCGCAGAAGAACGCCCCATAAAGAGGTGAAGTTGCATTTTTTTATCCGGGAAGACATTAGAAACCCCCTGTAACAGGCGCTCTGACGATGTTGAGTCAGCAGTAATTTGAATAACATTTTTATTGAATTTTCTGGCCAGATAATAATAGCTTTGCGAAAGGCTATTAAAGGACCAGATGGTATAGTCATCGATTGATTCACCAGATAGCCTTATTTCTCTCTTAGGTAAACGACCTTCAAGCAAATGATCAATACTGTTTCTGTAAAGGTTTAAATTACTTCCTTTTCCAGCATAAAAAGCCACTTTGATATTTGGTGGGACGGTATAGAACGAATCTAATAACTGGCCATAACCCTGTAGATACAAATCTGGTGAGGAATTTGGAAAATGATAGATGTTGAAATCAGGAAATTCAATTCGTGTAACTTGTCCGAACATAGGGATAATTCGGGTAGCTCCCGTGGGAACTAATTGCTTCATGCTTTTATCATATTTGTATATTCCAGAGACATCCGAACCTGGCGTTCTGAACTCATAAAGGTCAAGATTGCTGTGATACTCTACAATTTCATAAAAATTTGTTCTTGAAAGAATAGGGGAAATATCACCTGTATCTGGATCATAGTAATAAACCTGACGCAAATCATTTTCAGATCCGAGTGTTATAACTCGACCACTTTTCCCGATGAAATTTAGCTCATAATATTCATGATCATATGAAAGCAAAAGTTTATCGTCTGACGTGACATATAATTTGTTCTTTCCTTCAACGGCATAAAATTCCCCACTCCATGTTGGTGTGAATTTAGAGAGAACGCCCACTTCTAACCAAGCCGAAGCCGTGGAGTCGGTACTGCTGGCAACTGTTGGCTCAGTGACTATCATCCCTCTTCGCATACCATATTGTTTTAACCACGAATGAAGTCTTGTACTGTCAAGACTATTTGCTTCGCCCCAATAATAGATATCCTGCGTTATCAATGATATGAAGTCATCGGAATTAGCAATACACTGAAATTTAAATGCTGAGTCATTTTCAAGCATATAACTAAATTTTTTGCCATTTTTTGTGATATCGGAAAAGAGATCTGGATGGGCATTATATGTGGGAGATTTTGTTTGATATCTTAAAATCAGCTTGTCTAAGTTAGAGGCATAGTCAGAAGGTAAAGTTCCTGACTCCATTGTGTCTTGAAAATGTTTAAGTGCATCTTTTATATTGATATATATCCCGTTATTCATTGGGAGGTCAATAATATGCATAGTAGTACCAGTCGATTTTATTAATTCGTGAAGGATGGCACCTTTCAGGTCCTGAATAGTGGCGTGTTGTGCATTTTCACCAATATCAATCATATCGATGTTAATGAACATATATTCATTATTATTAGGATGTATGAAAGCAATGCGATCGGTTGTTCTCTCGTATTGGACGTGTTCATTCTTAGATTTACTCATTACAGAAATGAGTTTCACCTTGCGTTTACGTAATCCTTTCAGGACGCTATCAATACGTGAATTTAATGAAGCTTCAACATCCGAAATAAATACAGGGGAATGATTATCCAGTATTTCTTTCAGGTAATCTTCAACTAACGGATTATTAAAGTCATCAGGTCTGAGGGAATCCAGAACCGATGGGAGCAGGTGCTGCTCTAAATAGTTAATAGTATCGTCCACTAACATCAATGCTTCGCTTAAATAAGGGTCTCTTACTTTAGGTGGTGGAGTAAGATCATGGACGCTAAAAATATAATCAGCATTTGAGAGAACCTCCCTGGAATAAAGTGCTTTCTCTGCTGCGTCCTGCAAATTGGCATCCGATATCGGTTCGACTGGTTCATTAATAATACCGATATCGTCGGGCATCTCAACGTATAGTTTGCCACTCAGGCGTGTGTCGGTGGTTACTGATTTTAAAGTATAGATACCTTCCACTCCGATATAAGGTGTGTTCCTAATATGTTCTAATGCTTCATCTATATTGCCAGTCAACCTATTAGCAATAAAGGTTGGCATATCGATAAGCTTCATTGGGTTCTCGTCGTGAACACTCACAATAGTTGTGATAGTGGCTTTGCTATTATAAAAATCACTTCCGCCAAGCAATTTTACACACGGGTATCCTGTTGGGTTGCTAATATTATCTTCATCTATTATTTCTGCGTTAAAATATTTATTGTGATATCTAAAATAATATCCTTTGGTGCTTTTGCTCTGATATAAATAAGGAATAGTAAACTTTCTCACTATTTCCAGATCATCAGGAGCGGGTACGTCACCAGAAGATTTTCTTAGCAGGCGGTGCAGTTTTTTTTCAGGCGTAACATCAGAGCGCAGACAGAATGAACCGAGACCTGGGGCTCGCGCTGGACGGCATTGTACATACTCAATCGGTGCCTCTTCTGTTGCCTCTCTGCGCAGGTACCAGACTCTATTCGATGACCAAAGCTTTATATCATTTTGCTTATTCAATTCTGGTTTATATTGTATATGCAACTCATTATTTACAAATTTAGTTGCCACGAATTGCGTGTTATCAATTAATAAACCAGTTTGAAGATGGCTATTATCTTCATATATCCCTTTACCCAAAGGATGGGGGACGGAATTTATCGAAGTTAAGGCGTTTTTGTAAAGATGGCGTAACGCTGCGGATTCAAGGAAAAAAGATCCATCCTGAACCGGTGTGTTTTCTAAAGTGAAAACAATATCATCAGCACTTTGTAATGAAAAATAACCATTGCTAAATTTTATCTCTGCAGTTTCATAATCTTTGATCTTATAAATATTATTATCAGTTGATTCAACTTTATAGTATTTATGGTTTCTTTTTATATAAGTTTGTCCAAACTCATCGCGACTAATTCCGTTATTTTTATCCATTGCGCCGATATTATCTTCGGCAATGTTGGTGTGCAAAATTTTTCCAGATTCAAGAAGGAGGGCAAGATTATTGTCCATGTTCGCAGAGCTGGCTTCAAATTCCCAACCGTATTGGCTTTGAATAAGTATTCTTTGGTCCTCTTCGGGTACGGACTCTGTATAGGTATACGCTATAACTTTATCATCAAAATGTCTTAGATAGGCTGGAATAAAATCAATGCCAACAAATACACCTTTAATATCTGACCCTCCTGGTGTTGTTATTGTGAAAACATCATTCTCGCCCAGCTCTATCGTTGAATCAGCACTCAACTCGAGCAGTGATTTTCTGTATTTCTGCTGATTTATCCTGGAGTAGGTATCATCCAATGTTCGACCGGTAATTTCCCACTTCTCATTCCATTGGTTAAATCGGACAAAATGATAACGACCTTTAGCATCGCTGATCATGAGGTTTTGCTCATCTTCTGTGATTAGCAACGGGTATGTTACTCCATCAACTTCAATCTCTTCTTTACCATTTTTAAAGGACTTAAAGCGTTTATAGAAAACCTCTTCCGGCGTTTCAGTGGATCCTTCAATAGGTTTTTCAGCAGGTACTTCACCGGGTCTTCCGGGAGCTCGCCCTTTAATAATCAGAGGTGGGAAAGCCTTGAGCCTCTGGGAACCCTTGAGAGTGGATGCTTTAATCATGCCCAATGTCATTGCCTGCAATATTGCGTTTAGATATAGATTCAGCCTTTCTTTCGCCGAGACATCCCGACCTTCAAGGTCATCGGCCAATTGTTGCAGAAACGGCCCCGCCACGGTCTGAAGAAAAAAAACAGGCCAGAACACGGGTATGAGCGTCATCAGTGTTGTAAATACTGTATCAAAGACATCTGCCGTTTCCGTGTGCCAGTGAACCTCTTCCGGAGACGGACAATCTTTTTGCAAAACGTCCAGATGATATATCTGCTGATGCGCCAGGGTGTTTTCTATAAAAGGCTTTTGTAGAGCCTTTCCTATGTCTCTTAATTCCTGCGAGAAAGTTAATTTTTTATCACCAAGGCATTCGAGCCCTTTGATCACTATCGTTGCGACTTCGCCATACTCAGGGATAAAGGTTTTCGTCTCAGAGTTATGCTGCTCTGTCTCTTGATTGGGTAGAAAGACTTTATCGTGAGCACCAGGAATATAGACCTCCCCGCGGCGCCTTTCCTTCTCCAGATCCGGTTCCGACTCTGGCAGCTCTTCGCGGAAAAGTTTCACTCCTTTCTTATGCGCAGTATGATTTCCTGCCGAATCGGCGGAAATCATGGCATTTGAGGATTGTCGGGCAGTCGTTGTTTCGACAGAAGGTGTTGTTGCCAACACAACCGCCGATGCCTGACCCCGTAATTCACCGTATTTATTTCTCCAGGCATCCGCTATGGCGGTGTTTTTTTTCTCGGAAGCCAACAGATAACAAGCATCAAGGGAAATAAGGGTGACCAAGGAGGCTGAATAACGAATAAGCCATGCTCGAAATGTAGGATCATTTTTAATCAGATACGCCAGAACTTCAGGTACGACTAATGCGTTGACATTTGCACTGTATGCAGGAATGCTTTTCAGGTACGTTTTACTTATTTCCTGTATGTTTTTCAATTGCTCTGTGGTTAATTTATTCTGTCTTAGCGATGCCGACATCTCTTCTAACGCATCTTTGACCGGAATATAGGTGCCATTAACTTTTCTGATATCAAGGTAATTACGATTTAATCCTTCTGCATGAGCAATGGACCGAATAAGTTCTGTGACCAGTCTGATTTGCGCACCGTTTTCAGTCTCTGCCTTATCCATATTTATATAAATCTTCATATCGTAGGGTGATATATAAACCATTGCACCTGACGACTTTTCATCTTGCGTGAGGTTTATGCTTTTTCCGTGAATTAAGTAGACATAATTTTTATTCAATCCTTTATCTACCTTCTGAAGATATTCCCGCCAGACATTTGCAAAATCTGCAAGATACTCATGTTGGTGAATGTCCAGCGCCTCATTTAAATAGTTATGAATAATTGACCAGGATGGATGCGTGTAGTGGAGCGTATTATCAAGTGATTTGAATATATCCTCTCTTATGAAATTTATAATGTCGTTTACTGTCTTCTGAAGTTTCTGCTCACTGTCGTTAAGGGTGGTTTTATCGACGGTTAGCTTAAAGAATTCCAGTTGTTTTCGACTAATTCGTGAAGGGTAGAGCCGGGTAATTGCCGACTGCCTTTGATGTGCAGTATCCGGTGGCCTCTTTTGTTTCACCGTGACTTTTGAGGGCAATGTTGCCGCTATCCTGTCGGTGGTCACCTTCGCTTCATTGATTGCCTCTTCTACAGCAGCCATCCCGTTCAGCGAACGCCACGGCCTGTTTTCAATCAGTAAACTGGCCTCTTTCTGACTGATATTGAGCATTTCTGATAGCGCCGTTTCCTGCGTTTTAACCTCCACCAGACTGCCTTTATTTTCCAGAACGATGGTGGCAATGGGCGTCGCTTTGCTGAAGAGATCCCCGCAGCTAAAGATCCGCAAGCAATGTAGCCCGGTAGGATTCGCCGGATCGGTCGCATCAACAAGCGTTGCAGGGAAAAATCGACTTTTATATAAAAAATAGGTTGTGAGGTTTTTTTTGTCTTCCCAATAAACAGGGAGAGTAAATTTATTTACTTTGCTTAAACTTTTGGTGATCGTACGAGAATCAATAGTTGAATTACTATCGATGGCTTTTTGTAGCATTCGATTAAGGTTTTCCTCTGTCTTCACGGAGATATAATCAGGTGTAGTGTCTTCTGGCTTCATTGTGTAATAGGAATAAACCGTTTTGTATTTATAATGCGGTTTTCTCTCTTCACTTCTTACGCGGATCCATGTATTCCCATCTAGCCGTAATATCAAGGGAATAGCCTGATTTCCGTCACTCCTTTCTAAATGAAGATAGTTGTCAGAAAACTTTTTCACCATAAAGTGGGCGCCATTAACAATGAAACCTATAACCTCGCTTGTTCGTGAATCCTTATAAAGTCCGTTAGCAACCTTGAATCCTGACGAAAATTCTCTACGGATTGCGTTTTGTGTAATGTAAGTTAGAGCCTCTGCTTCAATACAAAATTCCCCGAGCGGAGTCTTCTCTATTGTATTTTGTAAACTACGCAGTACCTCGGTATTATTTTTTAACTTGAAGATACCCTTGTCATATTCAATGATTGTATTTACATCATTCCATAACGAGTAAGTATTGGTGGAAATCCCTACAGCCGAATAATAAAGATAGTTATTTTTCACAAAAAAATCTGAGTCACGATTCATACTGACACCGTCAGTTTCAGTTGCGCCTATATTTTCTTTTGCGGGGTCACTGATATATACCTTCTGCTCATTCAGCATGATTTTTACATAATCATCCATTGGCGAAGAGGCACGTTCAAACTCCCAGCCATAATCATTTTTTACTATTACCCTGGCCTGTGATTTTTTATCTGTGTAAATAACATCATCCTTAACACTTCCCCAGGCGGGAATAAAATCCCCGGCGATAAATACACCCGTAATATTTTTTCCGGCGGCAGTTTTGAGAGTGGCCATATTGCGGACATTATCAACAGTGATATGGCTCAATGGCGGTATGGACATACGATATTGTTTTCTATTTTCCCTGTTTGCCGTTGAGTAACCGGTGTTAAAAATCTCATCAACATATTCCCAGGACTCGGCATTCTGGTTAAAGCGAATGAAACGAAGTTTCCCAGCATCATCAATGATGTAAGGCGTCTCATCATTTGACGCCCATAACTGGAATTTTTGACCGCTAACCGCGACATAAATATAACCTTTGGTCGCCGTGAAACGCTCTGTGAGCGATGTTTCCCCGTTTCCTTGATACAGTGCGCGGCACTCTTCCATCGTTAATGTCGGAAGTAACGTCGTTATCGCCAGCGACAAGGACTGCTGCCGCCGTTGTTTCTTCTCGTCGCCAGACAACCCATAGCCTTTCATGCTGCCATCAAGCATACCGGACAGCGGGTCGACGACACTTTTTTGCACCGCCTGTGAACGCATGCCTTGTTTCAGCATGTCACGTACAACGGAGTGCGGTTTTTGTGGCGGTTTAGCCACGGTAAGAGGGGCCGCGAAGGGAAGTTTGGGATCAAACTCAAATTCCTGAATGGCGGGAACAGGCTCATTTACATGCGGGACGCGTTTGGTGCTTTTCGATAAGAATTTATACAAACCCCAGCTCAGCCCAGCGGCTGCACCGGCAACGGAAACCGCGCCTGCAATTACGCCCACACCGGGCGTCCATCGGTTTCTGTTTACCGCCATAGGGAGTTGCGCGCCCGCGGCCACCACGACAGGTGCCATCAGCGGCGCCATTTCAATGTAAGTCTGTTTTCTGCCGGTAGACGTGGCGGCAGGTATCTCAATGGGGGGATCGTCTTGCGCTTCGCCCTGAATCGGACGAACAACACGCAGAAAACCTTCGTTCTGCGTCCGCTGGAGTTCGTCCGCCGCCAGTTGCGTGGAACATTGCGTGGTCAGCGCTGATTGGGCAACATTTTTACAAGTCCATAAATCTCGCTTAAAGCGCTGCTTATAGGCCGGGTCACTGGCACATTCATACAGGGAGCCGTCCTCAATTTGCATTTTGCAGTCCGCTGTTGCATGCAGTGACATTCGTCCTAACTGGCTCCAGTAAAGGCTGGCGCGTTGAAATATTCTTTCCAGATAAATGGGGATTTGCAGAAACGACCGTTGCGGCATCGGATTGTTATTGCGCCAATAATGCCGACCGGCGATGGCTAATAGCGCCAGGGCGGTGAAGAAATGATCATAAGAGGGATGATTGTTGCTTTCGGTCATCTGCCCTTCATCAATGTATTCTGCGACGCTGTTTCGGATAAATTGCGCCGTGCTGGCCAGGATGTTTCCTTTAGCAAGCCAGGAAGAGGCCAGCGTGAGGGAATTCAGAATGGCTAAATCGAGGTTTTTTCGCTCTGTAATGACCGAATAAAGGTTTTGCGCCGTCAGGACGATTTCCAGCGGTAACATCGGAAAGATTTTCGACAACCCAGACAAAAAGAGCTCGTTCTCTTTGACTTCACCAAAATTAGAAAACAGTTGTTTAAGGCACCGTTTGCAGTCTTCGGTGAGCGAGACGGCTTTTTCCGGCGTCTCTTGTACGTCGTACCAAATCTCTTTCTCTGGCTCGACAGGCGCATCATCAATGCCTTCGTACCAATTGCGCCAGCGTTGCCACAGCCCATCGGCATCTTTTTCGATAATATCCGCCAGCCCAAAGCGAAAATTTTTCACTTCATCATTCGTGAGGGTATCGCTGTTGCATTGTTTGGCTGCCGACAGCATGGCTTTATAGAACGCATCGTCTCCGTCAACGGCGATAAATGTATCGTTAACGCGGGCAAAATATTGATCATCAGCGATGCGAACCTCTGCGATTTGCTGGCCGCCTTTCGCTTGTGGCTGCGTATCGACGGGCCACAATGTGCCTTTCGCCGGGTCTGATGCCACGAAGGTTTCGCCATTCGCCTTCGTTAACACCAGTGTTTTGCCGCGAATAATGTCAGGGTGCGTTGCCGCAGCCAGGCAAATAAAGATAAAACCTGGCGATTCATCAGAAGAACGCATTCTTTCGGCATACTCCGCGACCTGAAAACCCTCCTGGGTTCTGGGTTTCGGTTTTTCTATTTCCAGAGAAGGTGCATCGTCTTCGCGATAATTCGCGGTTAGGCAGCCTTGTATGTTTTTATTTTCAACGGGCATAGTAATATTCCTTATAGTGATATGGGTGTATGGATGGGTGTTTGAGGGATAAAGCAGAACCTTTATCCTGTTATGGCATTGCCAATATGCCAATAGTGATGCGCAGAATAGAACTGTCGCATGCTGTGTTAATAGCAACAGTTTATTCTGTCTTTTTGGGATTGATATCAGGTGAAATACGTATTTGGTTCTCTTCTTTTAAGTGGGTTGAATATATTTAATCCACTAACCCTATACACCGGGCACTGTGAAGCAGTTCCGTCACTTTATGGACGTTGAGCTTCCTCATCATGTTGAGGCGATGTGTTTCCACCGTTTTTACGCTAATGCATAATTTCTCGCTAATCAGTCGATTCGTATTACTCTCATTTATGAGTTTGAGAATTTGTCGCTCACGCGTGGTCAGTAATTGCTGATCTTGTTTTTCAGCGTGTAACGTTATTTGAATTGCCTCATGATTTAATGCCGGGTCGATAAATTGTTTTTTTACCGCCATCGTTTGTAACGCCGCCATGAGTACCTGCTGGCTGCTCTTTTTTAAAACATACCCTCTGGCGCCCGCAGCAAGTGCTCTAATCGCCATAGACTCTTCCTGATAGGCCGTATAAATAAGAATGCTCATTGCTGGCCAGCGATAATGTAATTGCGGAATCATATCGAGGCCGTTTATTTCAGGTAAACCTAGATCAAGAATGAGAATATCCGGCTGATTAAGAATACAAGTGTTATAGATTTCCAGCCCATTATTGATATGCGCCACCACATGAAATCGCGGCCAGGACGATAAGACATTAATAATGCCGGTAACAATGAGTGCGTGATCCTCCACGATGACGATTTTATATTCGTTCATATTCCTTTCCTCCGAAAAACAGCGTGGCGCTAATTATTGCGATATGGTGTCAACAGCACGTGCAAGCTATGCCTTAAATCGGCTAACTCTGCGGCCGTAATACTCAGCCCATGACGCGTGCTGTTTTCCATATCAACGACAGCGCATAAGAGCTCGCTAAAGCCCGCCTGCCCGAGGCTTCCCTTTAACGTGTGCAGTAAGCCCTCGATTTTTCTACCTTCGGATAACGCCTGTTCCAGTTCCGTCAACAGGTCATTCAACACCTGCTTAGTGCGGATGCCTGTGAACGGATTCTCTGGCGACAACAGCGCGCTGCTTAACGTCGGGTCCTGCGCCTGCAAATCGATGTTGCGCAGAAGCTGATATTCCGCCGCAATGCTAATGCTGTTCGCCAGATTGGCGAGCGTAACGGGTTTTATGAGGTAGTGATTGATACCGGCATTTTTGCAACGTATGACCTCATCAGAAGCGGCATTTGCCGAAAGCGCCACCATCATGCAGTCCGGATCCTGGTTAAATGGGCACTGTCGCCAGCGATGTACGCAGGCAATACCATCGATTCCCGGCATTCGCATATCTATCAGAACCAAATCAAAGCGGTGTTGCCGCGCAGCACTTAGCGCTTCACCACCGCTGGCGGCGAAGGTGACCTCTTGTCCCAGGCTGATGAGCATCTGACCGATGACCTCCCGGTTAATGACGGCATCATCGACCAGCAAAATATGTAAGCGCCAGGGCTGCACCGCAACATTGCCAGCTGTTTCAGCGGCTGCGCCGAATAATTTCTGCTTCGCCAAACAATAGAGTTTGCCAGGCTGAAAACGCAGTTCGTCAGCAGAGAGTTCATCCTGTTGCTGGCTCATTTCGCACGCGATTCCCCAAGCGGTGAGCTGGCGATGAAGCGCAAGCGGCGCGGGCAGGCTGCCGCCGAGCGGTTGAGGAGGACGATACTGTTTCAGCGGCAGAAACAAGGAGACACAGGTGCCTAGCCCTGGTGTGCTGCGTAATTCGAGTTTTCCACCCAGCATGTTGGCCAGATTCGAGGCAATCGTTAACCCAATGCCCGTGCCCTGCGCATCGGCTTGCGCCTGGTAAAACGCCGTGAAAATCTCTTTTTGCTGATCGAATGCGATGCCTTTTCCACTGTCGCTTACCGCGAATATCAGCTGATTTTTACAGCGTTTAACTGTCAATCTTATTCCGCCTTTCTCGGTAAATTTCAACGAATTGCCCAGTAGATTCACCAGTATTTGCCGCAGGCGGACAGCATCGGTTTCAAGTCGCAATGGAACGTGTGGGCCAACGTAGGTACGTAATGCCAGTTTTTTGTTCTGCGCCGGCCCCTGAATGGTTTGCATCGCCTGGTCCAGCAACGGTAATAACGCGGTCTCTTCGTTATGCAGGGAAAAATGACCGGATTCGATTTGCGAAAAATCCAGCAGATCATTGATAAGGGTGAGCAGAGAACGGGTACATTGCCTGGCGGTGTTGGCGAGCTCTTGCTGTTGAGCGTTTAGTGGCGTGGTTTGTAATAATTCAATCGCGCCCAGCACGCCGCTGAGCGGCGTGCGTAATTCATGGCTGATGGTCGTGAGATGCGCGGTCTTACGTTTGCTGTCCAGCTCGGCCTGCTCTTTGGATTCGTTCAGACGTTGCGTGCGCCTGGCGATGGTACTTTCCATGTTTTCATACTGAACGTGAAGTCTATACAGCAGCCAATAAACGCTGATTGCCATTAGCACTAATGCCAATAGCGCAAAGGGAAGTTGTCGGGCGAATAGGCTTATTATGTGGGGCAATACGCCTCTGGAGGGATATAAGATCATCGGTAGAGCTGAATGCTTCGTTAAATATCCGACAATGCGTTGGCGTTCCTTCATCGATAAAATATAAGTGGCGGAAAAAACAGATAAAAGCCAAACGGTTATTATGCTTAATGAAATAAGCAGAGTGAGCTTAATGACCAAAGCATGATGTAATAGCATCCGATGTTTTACCGTTTTCATCGTGCCTTCCTTGAATGACGTTGTTTATACGGCTAGCGAAGATGTCGTTTAATTGCTGTTTAATTTTGGCTCGCGTTATTACGCGAATGAATAACAGAAGCGACTATTTAGCAGCGTTGTTTAATTAAATTGAGAGTGGTTTTTAGGTTATAGCCAGGTTTTTACGCGCACGCTGCGCTTTAATGTAAATAAATATAACAAGTCACCGTGGTAATTGCTGATCAGGTTTTTAACCGATGTCACTCTCTTTGCCTTTAGCAGAAACTGAATTAATGGCAGAGAGGTATTAATCATGCTGGAAACACTAAAAGCTATTCCATTGGTATGCGATATTCGCTCGGACGATGAACATCGCGGCTGGATAATGTCTGTTGATGGTCATCCCGCCAGAATGGAGATTATTCGTGGCTTGTTATCCGTTTCTCTATTTTTAGATGGGGTTGATAGGGTGTCATGGTCATGTCTCTATTATTTGACATTATTACTTGCCGCACACCCGGATATTCATGACTACGCCCTACAATTAACGCCAGAAGGCGGGTGGTTAAATAGATATTACCCTGAACAATTATCCGTTGATCAACTCTCGATGGAAATTGAAAAGCATTTAGCATTGACGTGTTATTTAAAAAACGCAGCCCGCAATCATCAGTCATGCTGTTTTTGTGAGGATAAATTATGAGCTTAAGGAAATGCCTAATGTATGTTTTATTCTGCATGCCGGGCATAGCACAAGGGCAAAATATTCCCTGGAAAGGCAATGATTTTGCCCTTTATACACGAAAAATGCCGTTGGCTGATGTATTGCGTGCGTTAGCTGAGAATTACGATACGGCGATTACAGTCGACCCATCAATTAATGGATCGTTTAGCGGAATCATCCCCTGCGGGCCTCCAGTAGATATCCTCAGTAACCTGGCCGCGCAATACAATTTGGTCACGTGGTTTGACAGCAAAATGCTGTATATCTACCCCGCGTCGTTATTAAAACATCAGGTTATTACGCTCGACACTCTGGCGGCAGGCACGTTCATGCGCTACTTGCGTAACCAGAGCGTGCTTTCAACACAAAGCTGTGAGGCCAGCAATATTTCAGGGGCCAATGCCGTCGATATCAGCGGTGTACCCGGCTGCCTCATGCGTATTGGCCAGCTCGCTTCCATGCTCGACAGCACATTGACCAAAAGAAAAGATGAGGCGGTGACGGTGAAAGTCTTTCCCCTCAAATACGCCGCAGCGGTGGATAGCCATTATCAATATCGCGATCAATCGGTGGTGGTGCCAGGGATTGTCAGCGTCTTGCGCGACATGAGTAAGCCGGATGCATCGGCAAATAGCCGCTCGCCCGCCACACAGACATTGCCTTTATTTGCCGCAGATCCGCGACAAAATGCGGTTATCGTTCGCGATCACTCCGCCAATATGGCGAATTATCGGCAGTTGATTACGCAACTCGATCAACGCCCGCAAATGATAGAAATCTCGGTCAAGATTATTGATGTCAACGCGGGCGATATTGACCAGTTGGGTATCGATTGGGGAGCGGCAATGTCATTAGGGGGGGCGAAGTTTGCATTTGATTCCGCCAGTAACAACGGGAATGGCAGCGGATTTTCCACCGTGATCAGTGACACGTCTGGCTTTATGGTGCGTTTAACCGCGCTGGAACAAAGCTCTCAGGCTTATGTCCTTTCCCAACCTTCTGTCGTCACGCTTAATAACGTCCAGGCGATCATGGACAAAAATATTACCTTTTACACCAAATTAGAGGCCAAAAATGTCGCCAAACTGGAGTCGGTGACTGCCGGATCATTACTGCGCGTTACGCCCAGGCTTTTGGATGATAACGGTACGCAAAAAATCATGTTGAACTTGAATATTCAAGACAGCCAACAAAGCGATATTCGCCGCGACAGCGAGCCGTTGCCGGATATTCAAAATGCCGAAATCGCATCGCAGGCCACACTTCTGGCCGGGCAGAGCTTATTGCTGGGCGGCTTTAAACAAGACCGACAAATCCAGTCGCAAAACAAGATCCCACTGCTGGGCGATATTCCCGGTGTAGGGCGTTTATTTCGCAGCGACACCACTCAGGTGCAAAGCGTCATTCGCCTTTTTTTGATTAAAGCGTCCGTGGTTAACAATGGAATATCCCATGGATAATCACTGGAAAATTAGGCTGTTAGGCAACCTTCTCCAGGGACGAGAGGTTTGGTTGACGGACGGCCGGTTGTCGCTTGGGGAGCAGGAGTGCGATGTCTGTATTCCCCTTACGACAAACGGAAAAATTGTGCTTTACGAACAACAGGGCAGCCTGTTTGTTGATGCAGGAAAAGCCAACGTTCGGCTTAACGGGCACAGACACCCGGCGGGAAAACCGCTGCCAGTCAGCGGCGTTTTGCAAGTGGCGGGCATTGCACTGGCGTTCGGCAGCCAGGAGAGCCAGCTTGCGGGGTATCGAATCCCTACGTCATGGTCAGGGTACGCGTGGCTTGCCGGGTTGCTTTTATTACTCACCGTAGGCGTCGTGGCGTTTTTGCTGGGCGGCAGGCCGACCGCAACCGTGGATAGTCTGCACCAGCGCGTTAAATCCCTGCTACGGCACAGCGAGATGTTTCCGTACATCCACGCAGACTGGAAGCCGGACGGCAGTTTGCAGCTATCGGGTTTTTGCCATTCCAGTAAACAGATGCTGAAGATAAGAGTGACGTTAGGTGCCTGGGGCGTGGTGTATCGGGATGATGTTATTTGTGCCGACCAGCTGACCGGGGAAGTGCTGGAGACGCTGTTGCAGGCGGGCTACCACCCTGTTGAAGTCACCAGTAATGGCCCGGGAAAGGTTTTAATTCACGCCGATATCCAGATGGATCCACGCTGGCGGGCGGTACAGGCGCAACTTGCCGATATTCCTGGCCTTCAGCATTGGCAGATTGATAACCCGCATCACGCGCAGAGTCAGGCAATTATCGCCGCGATGGTGCAAAGCGGGCTGGTTGGTTTGGTGAATGTCACACCGGTACGCCAGGCGTTTGTCATTAGCGGGGTTCTCGACTTACCACATCAACTTCAGTTGCAAAAAACGATGGCGCAATTGCAACAGCGCTATCCGGCACTTTCCCTGAGCTACCAACAGGTTGCCTCTTCCCATGATGGCGATAAATACCTGCCTGCCCCCATCGCGGGTTACGTGCAAGGGCGGCGAAGTAATTATCTTCTGCTGACTAATGGCGAGCGATTACGCGTGGGAAGCCAGCTACCGGCGGGGGGAAAGATAATCAAACTGGATCCGCATGTTGTGGTGATCGTCCTGCATGATGCATTGATTAACGACCCGTTAGATTTTTAAGCGAGTAAACAAATGGCAACGCTGACCCAACTGGAGGACCGACTCAGCCTGGCTGAATCTGAGGCTCAGGCCATTATTCGGCAATTAAAAAATGCCCGGCATCGGTTGGAAAAGATAAATAATCCGCAGTTATCTCAGGAAAACACCTTATTGCTGCAGGGGCTTATTCAGGCCGAAGATATTATTAAAATTATTTACTACCGCTACCACAACTGTCGTTTACAAACCGACCCTGAATAAAAGGTGCGCAATGGATGAGCAAAAGAATGGTCTGATCGAGTATCAAAAATTAACGCAGCAGAGCAAGCAGCTACAAAAATATTTCGATGAATTTAATCAGCTTAAATTTATCGTCAACGAACAGTTTGCCGATCGCTTCCCTGATGGATTATCCGCACTTGATCATGAAGCGAGCGCCGATCTGAAAAAAATCACCGAGTTATTTAAAAAGCTAGAGACGCAATTGCAACAGCTTGCCCGGCAAATACACAGCGCTGAACATCAACCGAAAACGCAGAGGTGAATAACGTGAATATCGACAATATTTCTTCAAGAACACACTTCCCGGTATCGGGAAAGCATTATCCAGGTGAGGCATTACCGGCCAGCGGGACAGGCGAATTGTGCAGTGATAATCCGTTTGCTTACGGGTACAGCGTCTTACAAACCTTGCTGATGTCTATTCAGGAAGTGGCCAACAACCAATATCTTGATATTAAAGAAAGCGCTGAACGCGCCAGAAAAACGCAGCAAATGTCTAATCGAATGGATGAAATCATCGCCAGGGCGGCTAAAGGGGATGATAAAACGCGAGAGAAAATTCCTGATGATGTCATTCAGTATATGCATGAAAACGGCATTTCTATTAACGGCATCACCATTGATGAATACATTAAAAAAAATGGCGACACGAATGACGCGCTGGATAAAGGCAGTTTACAGGCCATAAAAGCCGCACTGGATAACAGTGCTAACCGAGATACCGATTTAATGACGCAGGGGCAACTGACGATTCAAAAAATGACCCAGCAAATGAATGCGGTGATTACGCAATTGACCGGGCTGCTTAATAAATGGGGCGATATTTGCACCCAGATTGCGCAGAAAACCTTTTCATAACGCGGCGCTTTTGCAAAACGCTGACAGGATAAAACCATGATTCGAATTGAACGTGATGAGGTGAACGGTTTTCTTCGCGGGCCAAATGAGCAAACTCAGCGCTACTCGGCCAGTGGGGTTTTTGTTGCATCAAATAGCCGCTCGACATTCGTTGACGAGCGTAAAGAGAAGACGGTACGCAACAGGCTAATCAGTATCGCGCAGGCAGAAAACGCGCTCCGACAGTTTCGCAAAGACCAGCCCCTGAATAACACCGGCGTGATGCAAATGAACCCCGCCGCGTTGTCGATGATGATGACGCAGTTAGTGCTCAATGTTTTCGGCAGCAATGCCCAATGTTTGTGCCTGCAACTTGATCGCGCGACAGAGGTGCAACGCATTTTGCTCGACAAAAAAGTGGCGGAGTATCAGGAACAAATTCAAAAGGCCGTTGAACAGCTCGATAAAGCCCGTAACGCCAACATTATTAACGCGCTTTTTGACTGGATTATCAGTGGGATCGAAGCCGTTATCGGACTAATGAAAATGGCGGAAGGGCTGCTGATGGCAAACCCTCTGGACTGTGTTGATGGCGCCGCCTGGTTTTCCGCCGGTCTCTCGGCGATGGTGAAAGCCGCGGCTGAAACGGCGCTGCTGATGGGCGCAGACAAAGATACCAGCCAGGCGATTATTGAGGGTGCAGGCACCGCGCAACTGAGTTGCGAAGGCGTTGCCATGGCGCTGGATATTTTGCAAATAGGCCGCGGGCTTATTGCCGCCAAAGCGTTGGTCTGCGCCACCGGGAAAGCGCTGGATTCCGGCATCGGGGAACGCCTTCTTAAAAGCATGGCGAACATGGCAGAAGGTATCGCCGAAAATGAGATGCGCGCGGTATATGACGAACTGGGCGCCACGGTGGGCAAGCAGCTAGAGCAAAATTTTGGTATGACCGCCGAGCGCGAGATGGTGGACGCCAGCAATATGGCAATCGAAGCCAGCGCCCGTTCCGTGAAAGCTGAAGCGCAGATGATAAGAAGTATGGGTAAAAATTTTACGCGGGCGGGCGTCGAGGCAATGGTAAAAGAAGCGGCGCAAGCAGGGGTGAAAACGCTGCTTAAAGAAGGTGCAGAACTGACGCAAGAGAAGCTGCGTAAAACCATCATCAGCAAACTGCGTAGACAAATTATGTGTGCATTATTGGCCGACAACGTGAACACAACACTGCAAATCGTCAGGGCCACAACCAAAGGCTGTGAGCTTATCGCGACGGGAATTATCGAGGCAACCGCGGCTGCCACCCGCAAGCAGATTGAGCAACTCATCGTCCAACAAGCGTTTATCGACTTTATGGAAGACTGGAGCGAAGAGCAGAAGAAAGCGCAGCAGGCTCGGTTACAGGAAGCCTGGCAGGGTGGCAGTGCCGCCATGGAAAGTGCGTTGGAGATGATAGATGAGTACGGCACCGTTCTGGCGAGTATGGCTGTTGGGCGGGCTTAATCTAAGGAGCAAAAAAATGGAGTTGAACAGGATTGATCTGCACATGGCTTGCGCGTTCGTGGCGGCGAATCCGACCGATACGCCAGAGACACGCAACGATGTTTTCCCTGAATCGATGCTCGCGATATTTGACGATATCTGGTCAAAGTTGCTGCTGCTGGCCAAACAATTGCGCGACATCATGCAGTTCTATAACCAGAAGAAACAGGAGCTCGGCTGGAGCCTGGAAGTGAATACCCTGCACAGCAAAATGCAGGCGATTGATAAAAGCTACGTTGCCTCGGAACTGGGCGCCATTGGTTCGATTGTTGGCGGCACAGTGATGTTGGGGTTGGGCCTGCAAGGGGGAGAAAGTGGCGCGTTGCTCGGTCAGAGCATTGGGCAAACCTCCAGCGGAATTTTTAACTGGTCAGCCAGTAGCGAAACGCGCCAGAGCGACCAACAACGGTCGATTGCCGACCTGCAAGATAAAGGCGCGCAGGCGTATGCGAAAACACTGAATGAAACCCTCGAAAAAGCGCGCGATATTATGCAGCAAATGATGAGCCTGGGCCGTAACCTGCTTGAGGTGGTTTCCCAGATGCTTCGCGCATCATCACGGTGAAACGCGAGCAATGATTTATCAAAGAGGTTGTCGTCCGGACAGCCTCTTTTTTTCGCGTTTTTGAAGGAATTCTCGTCAGATTCAACTACTTTTTCTTTGTCACAAAAATAAAATATGACTGAGGCTTTTCTGAGGTCTATTTATCTAACTTATTGATTTTCAAGTAGATAAAATAGTCGGGCAACAATATTTTTCTGCTGTCATCAAACAGTAACAATCGTTGCATATAACTGTCATCAAAGTGTCCTATTTTGCTCCGAGTAGCAACTCAAACAACGATTTACGATTCCTGCAGGAGACATTATGAACGTTATGCGTACCACTGTCGCAACTGTTGTCGCCGCGACTTTTTCTCTGAGTGCATTTGCTGTTAACGCCGCGGCTAGCCTGACTGGTGCGGGCGCAACTTTCCCTGCGCCGGTGTATGCCAAGTGGGCTGATACCTATCAGAAAGAAACGGGTAATAAGATCAACTATCAGGGCATCGGTTCTTCCGGTGGCGTAAAACAAATTACCGCTAAAACTGTTGATTTCGGTGCGTCCGATGCCCCGCTGTCTGATGACAAACTGGCGCAGGAAGGCCTGTTCCAGTTCCCGACTGTTATCGGCGGTATCGTACTGGCGATCAACGTTCCGGGCGTTAAAGCCGGTGAGCTGGTTCTCGATGGCAAAACCCTGGGTGATATCTACCTGGGTAACATCAAAAAATGGGATGACGCAGCCATCGCTAAACTCAACCCAGGCCTGAAACTGCCTTCTCAGAACATCGCAGTGGTTCGCCGCGCTGACGGTTCTGGCACGTCCTTCGTTTTCACCAGCTATTTGGCGAAAGTAAACGAAGAGTGGAAATCTAAAGTTGGCGCCGGCTCTACCGTTAACTGGCCGACCGGTCTGGGCGGTAAAGGTAACGACGGTATCGCTGCATTCGTACAGCGTCTGCCGGGTTCCATCGGTTATGTTGAATATGCTTACGCTAAGCAGAACAACCTGACTTACACCAAACTTATTTCTGCTGATGGCAAAGCCGTTAGCCCGACGGAAGAGAGCTTCTCTAACGCGGCTAAAGACATCGACTGGAGCAAATCCTTCGCTCAGGACTTGACGAACCAGAAAGGCGCGGACGTGTGGCCAATCACCTCCACCACCTTCATCCTGGTACACAAAGAGCAGGCGAAACCTGAACAAGGCGCTGAAGTGTTGAAATTCTTTGACTGGGCATACAAAAAAGGCGGCAAACAAGCTAACGACCTCGACTACGCTACCCTGCCGGAAGGCGTTGTTGAACAAGTTCGCGCGGCCTGGAAAACCAGTGTTAAAGACAGCAGCGGTAAAGCAGTTTACTAATCGCTGAAATTTGAAGAACATGGCGGATGGCGCTTACACCATCCGCCTTACAGATCCTCTGTAGGCCCGGTAAGCGCAAGCGCCTGCGGGCAACTTCGTAAGACGTTAAACTGAAGAGTATTTTATGGCTGCAACCAAGCCGGCATTTAACCCACCGGGTAAAAAAGGCGACATGATTTTCAGCGCACTGGTAAGACTGGCTGCGCTGATTGTGTTATTGCTGCTCAGCGGCATTATCGTGTCGTTGATTTTCTCCTCCTGGCCAAGCATCCAGAAATTTGGCTTTTCCTTCCTATGGACCAAAGAGTGGGATGCGCCGAACGATATTTACGGTGCACTGGTCCCCATTTACGGGACTATCGTCACGTCTTTCATCGCCTTGCTGATCGCCGTTCCGGTGAGTTTCGGCATTGCGCTTTTTTTAACAGAACTGTCGCCAAACTGGCTGAAGCGCCCGCTGGGTATCGCCATTGAATTGTTGGCCGCGATCCCAAGTATCGTGTATGGCATGTGGGGGCTGTTTATCTTCGCACCGCTGTTCGCCAGCTACTTTCAGGAGCCGGTGGGCAATGTGCTCTCCAATATCCCGTTCGTTGGCGCGCTGTTCTCCGGCCCGGCCTTCGGTATCGGTATTCTGGCGGCCGGGGTGATCCTCGCCATTATGATTATTCCGTACATTGCGGCGGTGATGCGCGATGTGTTCGAACAAACGCCGGTGATGATGAAAGAGTCCGCTTACGGCATTGGCTGCACCACCTGGGAGGTTATCTGGCGCATCGTGCTGCCTTTTACCAAAAACGGGGTGATTGGCGGCGTGATGCTCGGCTTAGGTCGCGCGCTGGGTGAAACCATGGCGGTGACCTTTATCATTGGTAATACCTACCAGCTCGACAGCGCCTCGCTGTTTATGCCGGGCAACAGTATCACTTCCGCGCTGGCGAACGAGTTCGCCGAAGCCGAATCCGGTCTGCATGTTGCTGCGTTGATGGAGCTGGGTCTGATTCTGTTCGTGATTACCTTTATCGTGCTGGCTATCTCTAAATTTATGATCATGCGCCTGGCGAAAAACGAGGGGGCACGCTGATGGCTACGCTTGAAATGCAAAGCACTGCGCAGCTCGCTGAATCGCGCCGTAAAATGCAGGCGCGCCGTCGCCTGAAAAACCGCATCGCGCTGACGCTCTCCATGGCGACAATGGCGTTCGGTCTGTTCTGGCTGGTCTGGATCCTGTTATCCACCGTGGTGCGCGGTTTTGACGGCATGTCGCTGGCGCTGTTCACCGAAATGACACCGCCGCCGAACACCGCAGGCGGTGGTCTGGCGAACGCCCTCGCTGGCAGCGGCTTGCTGATTCTGTGGGCAACAGTGGTCGGTACGCCGCTGGGCATTATGGCGGGCATTTATCTGGCGGAGTATGGCCGTAAATCCTGGCTTGCTGAAATTATCCGTTTTATCAACGACATTCTGCTTTCCGCGCCTTCTATCGTGGTGGGTCTGTTTGTCTACACCATTGTGGTGGCTCAGATGCAGCACTTTTCCGGCTGGGCGGGCGTGATTGCGCTGGCGCTGCTGCAAGTGCCGATCGTTATCCGTACCACGGAAAACATGCTGAAACTGGTACCGGATAGCCTGCGTGAGGCGGCTTACGCGCTGGGGACACCGAAATGGAAGATGATCTCCGCGATTACGCTGAAGGCGTCTGTTTCCGGGATCATGACCGGTATTCTACTGGCGGTGGCGCGTATCGCGGGTGAAACCGCACCGCTGCTGTTTACCGCGCTCTCCAATCAGTTCTGGAGCACTGACATGATGCAGCCTATCGCTAACTTGCCGGTGACGATTTTCAAATTCGCCATGAGCCCATTTGCCGAATGGCAGCAACTGGCCTGGGCGGGGGTGCTGATTATCACGCTCTGCGTACTGTTGTTGAATATTCTGGCGCGCGTCATTTTCGCCAAGAGTAAACACGGTTAATTTTTGCGACGCGGCGAAGGCGGCGTCGAGTTGAGGAAAGAGATAAATGAGTATGGTTGATACTACGCCGGGCAAGATTCAGGTTCGTGATTTGAACTTCTATTACGGCAAATTCCATGCACTGAAAAACATCAGCCTGGATATTGCCAAAAATCAGGTGACGGCGTTTATCGGGCCGTCTGGCTGCGGTAAATCCACACTGCTGCGTACCTTTAACAAAATGTTTGAGCTTTATCCGGAGCAGCGCGCCGAAGGCGAGATCCTGCTGGATGGCGACAACATTCTCACCAATACCCAGGATATCGCGCTGCTGCGCGCGAAAGTGGGCATGGTGTTCCAGAAACCCACGCCGTTCCCGATGTCGATTTACGACAACATCGCGTTTGGTGTTCGCCTGTTTGAAAAGCTCTCACGCCCGGATATGGACGAGCGCGTGCAGTGGGCTTTGACCAAGGCCGCATTATGGAATGAAACCAAGGATAAACTGCACCAGAGCGGGTACTCTCTCTCCGGTGGTCAGCAGCAGCGTTTGTGCATCGCTCGCGGTATCGCGATTCGCCCGGAAGTGCTGCTGTTGGATGAGCCTTGTTCAGCGCTCGACCCGATTTCAACCGGTCGTATCGAAGAGCTGATCACAGAGCTTAAACAGGATTACACCGTGGTTATCGTGACCCACAACATGCAGCAGGCTGCGCGTTGCTCCGATCACACGGCCTTTATGTATCTCGGTGAGTTGATTGAGTTCAGCAATACAGATGATCTGTTCACGAAGCCGAAGAAGAAGCAAACGGAAGACTATATTACCGGGCGCTATGGCTGATTTGCCAAACCGCAAAGGTGTTAGCAACCTCGTTTCAACGTGAAATCTGTCGGGCATTTGGAGTGCACCATGGACAATCTCAACCTTAACAAACACATTTCCGGGCAGTTCAACGCTGAGCTGGAAAGCATTCGCACTCAGGTCATGACCATGGGTGGGATGGTGGAGCAGCAGCTTTCTGATGCGATCACCGCCATGCACAACCAGGACAGCGAGCTGGCAAAGCGCGTTGTTGAGGGTGACAAGCAGGTCAACATGATGGAAGTCGCCATCGATGAAGCCTGCGTGCGCATCATCGCTAAGCGTCAGCCGACGGCGAGCGATTTACGCCTGGTGATGGCGATTATCAAAACCATTGCCGAACTGGAACGTATTGGCGATGTGGCCGATAAAATCTGCCGCACTGCGCTGGAGAAATTCTCCCAGCAGCATCAACCGCTGCTGGTGAGTCTGGAGTCGTTAGGACGCCACACCGTGCAGATGCTGCATGATGTGCTGGACGCTTTCGCCCGTATGGATCTGGACGAAGCGGTGCGTATTTATCGCGAAGATAAAAAAGTGGATCAGGAATACGAAGGCATTGTGCGTCAGTTAATGACGTACATGATGGAAGATCCCCGCACCATCCCAAGCGTGCTGACCGCTCTGTTCTGTGCACGCTCTATCGAGCGTATCGGCGATCGTTGCCAGAATATCTGCGAATACATCTTCTACTTCGTGAAGGGTCAGGATTTCCGTCACGTTGGCGGCGACGAGCTGGACAAGCTGCTTGCCGGGAAAGACCCGAAAGAGTGATGGCAATAAAAAACCCCCTCATCGCTGAGGGGGTTTTTGTTTTAGGCTGATTTGCTCAGCCACTGCCTTGCCAGCGTTGCGGAATACCGTTAACGCCGTAATACGCAGCTATGGATCAAGAAAAATCCGCCCACAGACGCAACTTTCCGCAATGCAGACAGCGGAAGAGATAGCCCTGGCAGTCGCCGCCGTCGCGCAGAAATTCCGGCAGCTTCTCGTACTCGATACCGAAAGCGCTGCAATCCTCACGCAGATCGACAAACTCGTCCAGCTTGTCGGCGATTTCTTGCCAGCCGACGTAGCCCACAAAAGCGCAGAAATCATTGCAGTGCGCCAGCCAGTACTCCTGCTGCCAGCCGCAATAGCCGGGTGTGCGCTGTGTGAGCTCGGCTAAATTGGCCTCCGGCCACGGGTTTTTCAAACCGGTAAATTCGCCCTCTGCGTCGAATTCACTCTCAACACCCTCAATGCTGCAATCATCCTGAAAGCTCCCGGCAAACTTCTGTGCTGCGGAGCCATCGGCGATACACCATGGACAGAGGGTGTCGACATCTTCAGTGGTAAAGAAAGGGTTGGTGTAATACACGTCCGTTGGCTGCGTGCAGCAAGCGCAGGTTACGGTTTTTTGTTCGGAGAAAACACCTGTTTCCAGGGGCTGCGGATGGTATTTAAATACCGGTAGAGGGCGATTTGTCTGTGCCATAAAAACATCCTGTTTAGTGGTTAGATTAGCGCGTAACAGACCACCCGCGTGCGCGCCACAGCTCTGGTAACTGAGCTAAGTCAGTGAACATCGTCACTTTCGGGTGGTCGATGGGTACATTATGCGGGTCGGCGCAGAAATAAAAGACTTCCATCCCTGCCGCAATTCCAGACTGCGCTCCGGCGGTGGAATCATCCACCAGAATACACTTTGCCGGAGAGACATTCAGTACCTGTGCTGCATGGTACATTAACGCTGGATCCGGCTTCCAGCGCTGGATGTCATAGCCGCTAAACAGTTTGTCTGGAAAGTGGTGTAACATCCCAAGTTTGCCCAAAGAATGCTGCATTTTGCTGACCGGACCATTCGAAACGACACACATTGGCACGCTTACTGCTTCCAGTAATTCATTCGCACCAGCAATGACTTCCAGCTCGCTATCAAACAGACGCGCGACTTCCGCACGGTAAATCGGTTCCAGCGTCTCTTTTTGCAGATTTTTGCTGTACTCCTCGCCGATAACATCGATGATTTCGTACAGTTTCATGCCCTTAAAGCGCTTGAATACCTCTTCCAAATCCAGCGTGATGCCAAATTCCGCAAACATATGCACGTAAGCGCGGGAACAAATTACTTCACTGTCGACCAGGGTGCCGTCACAGTCGAAAAACACCGCTTCTATGTGGGACATGCCATTTCCTGTTATTGCAAGTTTACCGTTTACTTAACGCAGATTGCGGGACGCAATCGTTGCCGTATAAGCAAAATCAATGAAAAAAAGTGTGTGATAACCGTCAACATTGTCTCATTTTGGTATAGGATAGCGACGAATTTTCCCTCCTATTCCGGAAATTGATAATGAGCCAACAACAGACTTCCCAGGCATCGAGCCAGGGGTTGCTTGACCGCGTGTTTAAACTGCGTGCGCATGGCACGACGGCACGCACCGAAGTGATCGCCGGTTTCACGACGTTTTTGACGATGGTCTATATCGTTTTTGTTAACCCCCAAATTTTGGGCGTCGCGGGAATGGATACCAGCGCAGTTTTTGTCACCACCTGTCTGATTGCTGCATTCGGTAGCATCCTGATGGGTCTGGTTGCCAACCTGCCGGTGGCACTGGCGCCGGCGATGGGTCTGAACGCGTTCTTCGCGTTCGTGGTGGTTGGCGCAATGGGTCTGTCCTGGCAGATTGGGATGGGCGCGATTTTCTGGGGTGCGGTAGGTCTGTTGTTGCTGACCCTTTTCCGCGTGCGTTACTGGATGATTGCCAATATCCCGGTTAGCCTGCGTGTGGGCATCACCAGCGGTATCGGTTTGTTTATCGGCATGATGGGCCTGAAAAATGCGGGCGTTATCGTGGCGAACAAAGAGACGCTGGTTAGTATCGGTAACCTGACTTCGCATAGCGTTCTGCTGGGCGTGCTTGGTTTCTTTATTATCGCGATCCTCGCGTCCCGTAACATTCATGCCGCGGTGCTGGTTTCTATCGTGGTGACCACGCTGTTGGGCTGGTTGCTGGGCGATGTGCAATACCACGGTATTGTTTCCGCGCCGCCTAGCGTGGCAACGGTCGTCGGCAATGTCGATCTGGCTGGCTCGTTTAATATCGGCCTGGCGGGCGTTATCTTCTCATTCATGCTGGTCAACTTGTTTGACTCCTCCGGTACGCTGATTGGCGTGACCGATAAAGCCGGGCTGGTGGACGAAACCGGCAAGTTCCCACGCATGAAACAAGCGCTGTTTGTGGACAGTATCTCCTCCGTTGCCGGTTCCTTTATCGGTACCTCTTCGGTGACCGCTTATATAGAATCCTCTTCCGGTGTTTCCGTGGGGGGCCGTACTGGCCTGACCGCGGTTGTCGTCGGTCTGCTGTTCCTGCTGGTTATCTTCTTGTCGCCGCTGGCGGGCATGGTTCCGGGTTACGCGGCGGCCGGTGCGCTGATTTACGTTGGCGTGCTGATGACATCCAGCCTGGCGCGTGTGAACTGGCATGATCTGACCGAAGCGGTTCCTGCGTTTATCACTGCGGTGATGATGCCGTTTAGCTTCTCAATTACCGAAGGTATCGCGCTGGGTTTTATCTCTTACTGCGTGATGAAAATCGGTACTGGTCGCCTGCGCGATCTCAGCCCGTGCGTGATGGTGGTTGCGGTGCTGTTCCTGCTGAAAATCGTCTTTATCGACGCGCATTAATGCTTTTATCCCTCTCCCGATTGGGAGAGGGTTTTTTGCTCGTGCTTAACTTAGGGTTAATGCTTTTTCGGCAGGTAGGCTGGTGAAGCGCATCAGGCGGGAAGCGGGATCGTTAGCGCGCGTTTGCACATCCGAAAGATAACGCCACCCTTTTTGGCTATCGAATTCCCAAATTCGTAGGCTCTCAATCGCAGGCGCGACGGCGACCGACCAAATCAGCACATCTTCTGCATCACACATCACTTCCACTTGCGCGCGCTGCATCACGCGAAGCCGCCCGGAACCTGGCAACAATTGCAGTTGCCCAGGGTCGTCCTGCATTTGGTGGATTAATTTCATCACACTCTGGCGCAGCGTCAGAAGCTGCGTTTGCGCTTCGTTCGGATCGTTTTGGTTGTTGATCCACAACTGTTCGTTATTCGTGAAAGCGTGTTTTTGCCCGTGTGGGCTATGAAAGCTACGCGTAGCGCGTTGCAGCTCCATATCGAGACCGCATTCGCCTTCGGTGGTAATGGCGACGCCAACCATGTTTCCGGCATACGCCAGCGAAAAATGCGGCAGGCTGCTATCAGCGAATTTCGGGCGCCCGCTGGGTTCAATCATCATTTCCGGCAGTTCGCTGACGCCATAGAGCATGAACATCATCTCAGCGAGTAACGCCCTGGAAGCGAGAAAACGTGAGCGACGGTGCTCAGGAAGCTGGCGAGCGGCATCGTGGCAGGCCAGCGGTAACCGGGTTGATACGAGATGTCCTTCTGACAGAATCCCTCTTGCAAAGTGTGTCGCCATTTTTCGCTCCGTGATAATGGTCTGCGTTGATCGAATCGATAATCGACATTATCGCCCATAGTGAATAGGTTTTAATGCGGAAATTCGCATCTGAAAAGTCCTAATGGGTGATATTTACACTTTCTTTAGCCAATCCGAAAGACTTTAGGGAAATCCCCGCTATCAGAAGGGAGCGACCGTTAAAACGGCCGCTCACAGCAGGAGCGATGTTATTTGCCGATACAGAAGCTTGAGAAAATCCGGCCCAGTAAATCATCGGAGGTAAACTCGCCGGTGATCTCGCTTAAGTTGTGCTGCGCCAGACGCAGCTCTTCCGCCAGCAATTCACCCGCCCAGGCACCCAGCAGTTGCGCTTTACCCTGTTGCAGATGCTCTGCCGCCGCTTCCAGCGCTTGCAAGTGGCGACGACGCGCCAGGAAGCCGCCTTCCATGCTGGTGTCAAAGCCCATGCTCTGTTTGAGATGTTGACGCAGAACGTCGACCCCTTCGCCGGTCCGTGCCGAGAGGCGCACAAGTGAGTGATTGTTCACATCGGTGATACCCAGCGTCTCGCCTGTAACGTCTGCTTTATTGCGCACCACGGTGATCGGCAGTTTCGCCGGTAAACGCGCGATAAAGTCCGGCCAGATTTCCGCCGGGTCAACCGCATCGGTGGTGGTGCCGTCGACCATAAACAGCACGCGGTCTGCCTGTTCGATCTCCTGCCAGGCGCGCTCAATACCGATACGCTCTACTTCGTCGCTGGCTTCGCGCAGACCGGCTGTGTCGATAATATGCAGCGGCATGCCGTCGATATGAATATGCTCGCGCAGCACATCGCGCGTCGTCCCTGCGATGTCCGTAACGATAGCCGCTTCGCGCCCGGCCAGCGCATTCAGCAGGCTGGATTTCCCGGCGTTAGGACGACCGGCGATCACCACTTTCATCCCTTCACGCAGCAGGCTGCCCTGGCGCGCTTCGGCACGCACGGCGTCCAGATCGGTGATGACCTCGTTAAGCTGGGCTTCGATTTTGCCATCGGAAAGAAAATCGATTTCTTCGTCCGGGAAGTCGATCGCCGCTTCGACGTAGATGCGCAGGTGAGTAAGTGCTTCCACCAGATGATTCACGCGGGCGGAAAACGCGCCCTGCAAGGAGTTCAGTGCGGAACGCGCCGCCTGCTCGGAACTGGCGTCAATCAAATCGGCAATGGCTTCCGCCTGTGCCAGGTCGAGCTTGTCGTTAAGAAATGCGCGCTCGGAGAACTCACCAGGCCTGGCGATACGCAGCCCCGGCAAGGTCAAAATACGTTTGAGCAGCAGATCGAGGATCACCGGACCGCCGTGGCCTTGCAGTTCCAGCACGTCTTCGCCAGTAAAGGAGTTTGGGCCGGGGAACCACAGCGCAATCCCCTGATCCAGCGCGCTGCCGTCGGCGTCCTGAAAGGGCAGATAATCGGCATAACGCGGTTTAGGCAGCTTGCCCAGCACCGCCTGCGCGACGTCCCGCGCTTTCGCGCCAGAGATACGCAGGATGCCCACACCACCGCGTCCCGGTGGGGTTGCCTGGGCGACAATCGTGTCGTTATGGCTCATGGTTTGTTTTCCGAAATTTCAAAATAAGAAAGGCGGTCAGTTGACCGCCTTGTCTAATACTTATGCGTGATACGCACATGCAGTGTATTAGGAGCTTTTCTTCTCGCGGCTATGCAAACCACGTTTCTCCAGACCACGGTAAATCAGCTGCTGCTGAAGGATGGTCACCAGGTTGCTGACGATATAGTACAGCACCAGACCTGACGGGAACCACAGGAAGAACACCGTGAAGATGACCGGCATAAAGGTCATGATCTTCTGCTGCATCGGGTCGGTCACCGTGGTCGGCGACATCTTCTGAATGAAGAACATCGTTACGCCCATCAGGATCGGCAGGATGTAGTACGGGTCTTGCGCGGACAAGTCATGGATCCACAGGGCGAACGGCGCGTGGCGCAGTTCAACGGAACCCATCAGCATGTAATACAGCGCCAGGAAGATTGGCATCTGAATCACCAGCGGGAAGCAGCCGCCCAGCGGGTTCACTTTCTCCGCTTTGTACAGCGCCATCATCTCCTGGCTCATACGCTGTTTGTCTTCACCCAAACGCTCACGCATCGCCTGAATTTTCGGTTGCAGCATGCGCATTTTCGCCATGGAGGTGTACTGCGCTTTGGTCAGCGGGTACATGATGCCACGAACGATAAAGGTGATAGCGATGATGGAGAAGCCCCAGTTGCCCAGGAAGCTATGGATCCATTTCAGCAGCTTGAACAGCGGCTGAGAGATAAACCACAGCCAACCGTAATCGACGGTCAGATCCAGGTGCGGTGCGGCTGCGGCCATTTTGTCCTGAATTTCAGGACCGACCCACAGGGTGCTATTCAACACGCCAGTCTGGCCTGCTGCTATTTTCACCGGCTGAGATTTATAGCCGATAGCGGCTACGCCGTTACCCAGGTTGCTGGTGTAGAAGTTATTCGCACCGTCGTTACGCGGAATCCACGCTGTCGCAAAATACTGTTGCAGCATCGCCACCCAGCCGCCGTTGGAGCTGACGTTCAGGTTTTCGTTATCGGCGATGGTGTCGAACTTGTATTTCTCATACTTGGTGTCCGGCGTGGAGTACGCGGCACCGCGGAAGGTGTGCAGCGCAAAGTTGCTGCTACCGGTATCGCGGTGAGACGGCAGGTTGATGGTCTGCTTCAACTGACCAAAAGTGGCCACTTGCAGCTCAGTCGCACCGGCGTTTTTCACGCTATAGCCCACATTCACCGCATATTCACCGCGTTTCAGCGTGAAGGTTTTGGTGAAGGTGTTACCCGCAGCATCGGTATAGGTCAGCGGGATCGCCAGCTCGTTCTGGCCTTCAGCCAGTACAAACGCATCTTTTTCCACGTTATACAGCGGACGCGGGCCGTTAGCCGGGTTATCCGGGCCATTAGGGCCGGTCAGGCCGCTTTGCGCCTGGTAGATAAATTCTGGTGTGGTTTCCAGTAACTGGAACGGCTCGCTGGCACCCAGTTCTTTCGGGTACGTCGGAAGCAGTGCCTGCTCAACATCACCACCACGGGTGTTGATAGTCAGCTCAAGCACATCGGTTTTAACCGTAATCAGTTTCCCCTGGCCACTGGCCGGAACGCCCTGGTCGGCTGCGCTACCCGCTGCGGTGGTCGTAGTCTGCGTGGTCTGCTGTTGCGCCGGAGGAGGATTTTGTTCCTTCTCCCACGTTTGCCAGATCATGAAAGACACGAACAACAAAGCGATGATAAAAAGATTGCGTTGCGAATCCATCGTTAGTGTTCTCTGGTTTTAGAAGGTCCTGGCGGGACGGGATCGTCTCCACCCGGGTGTAAAGGGTGGCATTTTAATACGCGTTTCACTGTCAACCAACTGCCTTTTATCACCCCAAACCTGCGCAATGCCTCAATTCCATAGTGAGAGCAAGTTGGGGTGAAACGGCAGTGCGGCCCGAGTAGCGGACTAATCAGGCGTTGGTAGACCCGAATAAGGGCTATCAGGAGCCTTGAGCCAGGCGACAATGGCGACGCCATAGTTTTTCCAACGCTTCCGAGAGAGCACGGTTATCGAGGTCGGCAACCCCTTTCTTTGCCACCACCACAAAATCCATTGCCGGCAGTTCATGCTGGCGCAAACGGAAACTTTCACGCGTCAGACGTTTAATCCGATTGCGTTCATGAGCGCGTTTGACGTTTTTCTTGGCGACGGTAAGACCGATACGGGGATGCCCCAGCGAATTCAGGCGGCCGAGGATGGTGATTTGCGGCGTGCCAGCCCGTTGTGGCTGCTGGAAGACGAAAGTGAAATGAGTGGGAGTTAACAAACGTAACTCCCTGGGAAAAGCGAGCTTAACCACTCAGGGGTTAGCTTTTATTACTTGGAAACGGTCAGACGTGCGCGGCCTTTAGCGCGACGACGAGCCAGAACCTGGCGACCATTTTTAGTAGCCATACGAGCACGGAAGCCGTGAGAACGGTTGCGCTTCAGTACAGACGGTTGAAAAGTGCGTTTCATGGCGGTTTCTACCTAAACTTGAATAAATTCACTGACTTTTGCGTATGCCTGAACGGATATCGAACGACTGGCGCGCAAGCCATGGGTAATTAAAGAGGCCGGATTGTAATAATTGTACACTCCGGAGTCAATTCTCTTTCCTTATAGCGCACGCATTTTCGCACAGATCTGGGCGAAAAATAAGCAGTATTCGACGCCTGAAAAAGAGCACGACGCGCCGGGGGCAGAATTATACGGAGCAAAAGCCAAAGCGCAAGGATCCGCCGGGATCTTCATTAGATCGTTTAAGCAATAATTCATCGTTACTCATTAAATTTTCCAATATGCGGCGTAAATCGTGCCGCACCCCTGCCTGGATCGTTTACACTTACCCCGGTCGTGAATCGCCCTGTGGATAAATAGTGAAGAATCTGTGAGAAACAGAAGATCTCTGCCTCGGTTTACGCTATGATCCGCGGTCCCGATCGCGATCCACGATCGTCATTAGGGCAAAAACCGTATATAGCGGTTCGCACGTCACCCGGTTGGGTCTTATCGACGTGTGTCAAAAAACATTAATGTTTCTGTCTTTACTATTTATCGATATTCGTTCGAGTGGAGTCCGCCGTGTCACTTTCGCTTTGGCAGCAGTGTCTTGCCCGACTGCAGGATGAGTTACCAGCCACAGAATTCAGCATGTGGATACGCCCGTTGCAGGCGGAACTGAGCGATAACACGCTGGCATTGTATGCGCCGAATCGTTTTGTGCTCGACTGGGTAAGAGACAAATATCTCAATAATATCAATGGGCTGCTGAACGATTTCTGCGGTACGGACGCCCCGCAACTGCGTTTTGAAGTCGGCTCCCGCCCGGTTAGCCAAACCCTGAAAGAACCCGCAACTATTGCTGCGCCCGCACAGGCGGCGCAGGTGGTCGTGCAACGCGTCGCGCCAGCCGCGCGTTCGGGCTGGGACAAT